>JBFRWE010000222.1:0-20509 GCA_051439345.1 Xenococcaceae cyanobacterium | reverse complement strand
ACGACTTGGAAGGTTACGCGATCGCAGCGACGAAAAATCAGCATTTGAGGCTATTCTGTTCATAATGCTGCGATCGCTAAAAGCCAGATATAGAGCTTTCTTCATTATTAACCTTCCAAGTCGTGTTCAAATACCCTGCTAAGTTAAAAATTAGTTAGCCCACCTTACAAGATATAAGCCTGCTATTAGTTCTCTTAAAAAATGATCGATGTCAAAGCAAGTTGGCCAATTTAGGGTCTTTTTGCAGAGCTTTAACGATCTGTTTAATGTCTTGAGTTCGCTCTTTATTCACAACTAAAGTAACATTTCGATCGCGCACAATTACAATATCTTCTAAACCAATAGTAACAATAACTTCATCTTCATCACTAGCATAGACAACTGCTCCTTGTGTATCTTGACTAACGTGGGTAGCCAGTTCTACATTAGCTTTATCTCCTTTCAGCAATCTTTCTACGCCATTCCAATCACCAAGATCGTCCCAACCAAAATTAGCAGGTAAAACATAAGCTAATTGGGTTTTTTCCATCAGTGCATAGTCAATGCTTTTTTTCTCTAGTTGAGAGTAAGCAGATTCTCCTTTTTCTAAGAGGGGTTGAATAATTTCTGGAGAGTATTTTTTTAATTCATCTAAGACCACTCCAGCCTTAAAAATAAACATCCCACTATTCCAGCTAAATTTACCTGTATCGATAAAAGATTGAGCCGTAGTGCGGTCTGGTTTTTCGGTAAAACGACTTACTTTATAAACAGGTAAACCCCCAAACTCTCCTTTGGTTTCTCCTTGTTGTTAAACTAAGCCACCTCGTCACCGAGGCGACTCGTCTTCAGAACGCAGCATGAGACTTTCACCTCACTGCGCTCCTCTCTTTTCAGGCTCTTTATGAGTACCACAACCAGTGATTAAGGTAGGAATGTCATCCACCCATTCCCATTTTTGGTTATCAAACCATTTGGTGAGTTTTTGCCATTCTTTCTCTTGCTTATGGGCTTTGATTGCCTTTAAATCATCTCTGGTTTTTTCATCATGACAATGTTTGTGAAGAAGTTGACGGTTTTTTAGTGAGTTATTACCACCAGCTTTTCTGGGTATAATGTGGTCGTCTTCTATTACGTCACTTTCTTGAAAAGGTAGTCCACACCAGTTACATTTACCATCTTGTTTTTTAAGCATTTTGGCTACTGAGTTTTTTAACTCGGGGTGTTTACCCATCCTTTTGCCCCAGTATTTTGTATCTCCGTCAAAGGGTGATTTTATCCCTTTGACTTTGGTGTGTCTTTTAATGGCTGTTTTTGAGTGTTTTATTAATTCAACGATATTATCGCTGTATTTACATCCAAATACCCAGTTATCATTTCCTATTGTTGTCCAGTACTTTTTACTCACCCAGTATTTATTTTTATTTGGGTGTCTTCTGTCTGCCCATCTGCGTATTCTTCTATGAGTTAAATGATTTAATTCAGAGAATATTTCTTTACTACAGACTGATTTAAAGTAGTTACACCAACCCCTGATTATGGGATTTAACTCTTTGATGAGTTGCATTTGTGGTGCAGAATTAAGCCTATTAATAGTTTCTGATAATTTTTGATAGTGTCTCTGGACACTTTCAACAGACGGCTTAATGATAGTTTTAAAACCCAGTGGTTTACCACTAACGTCTTTCCCCGATTGATACTTACCCATTTTGTACTGTCTGATATTAAATCCAAGAAAATCAAATCCTGGTTTCTTATCATCCAATTCTTTTAAGGTATGTACAATTTGGGTTTTACTTGGTTTAAGTTCTAAATCAAATTGGGCTAACCACTCACAGATAATCTTTTGACATTGTTTTAAAACTTGTAGGTTTTCATGTAATATTACAAAATCATCAGCGTATCTGATTAAAGATGCACCTTTGACTTGTTTTATCCTGTTTTCCATCCCATGTAGGGCTATATTGCTCAAAAGCGGGCTTATTACTCCACCTTGAGGAGTTCCTTGATGGTTTGGAGTCCTTTCATGTTTAACATAGTCACAGATATCTGCATTTAACCAAGCTCTAATTTGTTTCCTTAGTTTGGGAAATGTACTTAGTTTGGCTAGTAGTTTTTTGTGGTTGATTTGGTCAAAACACTTACTTATATCAGCATCCAGAACAAATTTGGGTTTTTGTCTAATTTGGTTAAAGATTGCCTCTATAGCATCGTGTGCGCTCCTTCCTGGGCGGAAGCCGTAGGAGTTTCCTTCAAGCTTTGCTTCCCATTCTGGTTCAAGTGCAGCTTTGGCTAAAGCTTGAGCTGCTCTATCGCGCATTACAGGTATGCCAAGGGGTCGCTTTTCCTCTCTTCCAGGTTTAGGAATCCATACTCTTCTTATCGGTTTGGATTTGTCCCCTAGTTTTAAATTTCCAGCGAGTTCAAGACGTTGCTTAGGGGTTAAGGATTTGATCCTATCCACACCAGCCGTCTTCTTCCCAGAGTTATCCTGTGTGACCTTTCTGACAGATAGTAATCTGTTGTAGTAGGAGTTGATCAGGGTTTTTTGTAGCCTTCTTCCTTTCCTAACATTGCCACTGATATAGGCTTGGTAGATTCTCTTTTGGAGCTTCCAGACAGCTTTCTGGATTTTTCGCCAGTTAAGCTCTCTCCATTCCACAGTATTTGAATTCAAATCTGTCTTAGACATATTTACTCTTACTTAATCACTACTATCCTGAAAACAGTGGGTACGTCAGCATATCCTTGGCATTACCCTTCTTTACCTTTGTTTCAGTAAAGTGATACTCGTATCTTTCGAGTTAAGGCGTTGGCTTCTTACCCAATCCTGCCCCCCAATAACCTCTGTTTCCAGAGAGATTGCATCTTGGTTGATTACTTACTCTATTCGACCTTTGAGTAAGAGTTATGGAGGGGGTTATCCCGTTCCGAATACTCTGTTGGTATGAATCTTTAGGATGCGTCTGTTTACCGACTACGATTAGTGTTGGTTACTTACTTCAACAAATAAGTGACAATCATATGTAGTGTTGCCTTTTGGCTACAGCCTATCAGAACTGATTTGGCTGTTTCTTCCTGACGATAATTCCGACTTTTTACTTATCCACCGACTGCGATTAGTGTTGGTTACTTACATATCGAAATAGGTAACAATCTTTTTGCAGTATTGCCTTTTTGGCTACAGCCTATCAGACCTGATTTGGCTGTTTTATGGTCACGATGGTTTCAGTGCTTCGAGCGTATGCCCTATCCATGGAATTCTTGCTAGAGGATAACCAGTTCAGACTACCAGCTATTACCCCGTTTAACCCCGCTTTGCGGATTGATGACCAGTCGCTACCGCAGGGGCTATGCTTTTACTCCCAACACCGAGAGAGTAGGGCTTGAGGACTTAGACTTTTATTAGTATTTAGTACCTTGTTACAGGCTCTCTCACCTACACAGAGTATTCAGTTATCAAGGTTCAGTTGACCAGTTAAGATTTATTAATTTCTTAATGTTTCTTAACTATTTTGGTCTTTTTACCTAGCTAGTACCACGTATTTTTAATACTTTTGTACTAAACGGGTCGCACCGATATAACCATAGCCAGTAGCAGGATAATTAGGTTTAATGCCTAAAGTAACGATCGCTTGTTCTTTTTCCGCCAACATGGCACTAGCTTTAAGGGTTTGTTCATAGGCTTGAACATCTCCAATCCAATGATCTGCGGGGAAAAAACCCACAACCGCATCTTGTCCATGTTGCTCAGATACTTCTAAAGTAGCCCAAGTTACAGCAGGGGCGGTATCTTTTCCTTCTGGCTCAACTAATATATTTGTATCTGGTAATTCGGGTAATTGTTCTCTGACTCCATCAGCGATGATTGCTGAAGTAATTACCCACAACTTATCCCAACCTCCTGCTAATTCTAAAAGTCGATCGGCAGTTGCTTGTAGTAAACTTCTACCACTACCATCTAGACATAAAAATTGTTTTGGTCTTTTTTTTCGGCTTACAGGCCAAAAACGCTCTCCTTTACCGCCAGCAAGGATTATAGGTATTAAAGTTGTGTTCATGAAATTTTTTCCTTTTGGTTAGGAATAATTTTGACTGTTATTCATATTCACAACCAGCTTAATCGATCGATTAGACATTTAAAGCAAGGGAATTTATTCGTTTATCTCGTCTATCTCCCCTCTGTTTTCAACTTAATTAGGCCTAACTACTCATTGCTATGGTATTTTTTTGCTATGCTAGATGCCCTATCGTTCTAACTCTTTATTATCCATGACCTTATTCGATCGAGAAACAGTTTTACAAAAACTCAAATTAGGAACTTCTTTTAAACAGGCAGAATTGAGCCGATTAAATTTAGAAGCTGCCAATATCGATGAAGCTGTCTTTATTTCTTCTTATATGCGAGGAGCTAATTTAGTTCGAGCTTCTTGCTATAAAGCTAATTTTAAAAGTACTAATTTAATGTTTGCCGATTTAAGTTATGCTGACCTATCTCAAGCCAATCTCGAACGAACTGAACTCAATAGTGCAACTTTAAACTATGCCATTTTGAATGATGCTAATGGCTATAAAATTAAATTATTTAGTGCCAAATTAGATGGAATAAAAGCTATTAATACTAATTTTTCTCTAGGAGATTTACGACAAACTTCAGGAACAGATATTAATTTTAGTGGCGTTAATTTTAGTAAAACTTATTTAGAAAAAGCTATATTTAATCAAGTTAATTTTGAACGAGCCATGGTAACTAATGCCAAATGTCAAAATGCAACTATTAATGATTCTAGATGGTACAAAGCCAATTTACAAAATACCAATCTGTCTAAAACTATTATTACCAATGCTGATTTTACAGATGCTAGCTTAGTTAACACTCAATTTATTCAGGCTCAATTGGATACAGTTAATTTTACTGAAGCAGAATTACTAGAAACCAATTTCAGCAGCGCACAACTCAATCAGATTAATTTTAGTGATAGCAATTTATTGTCTGCTAACTTTGAAGGGGCTAAATTAACTAATATCAATCTAAATAACGCTAATTTACAAGATGCCAACTTAGAAAAGACTATTTGGCAAGATGTTATTTTTGATGATTGTAATGTGAGTGGAGCAGTATTCTCTGATGCTAAAGGTTTAAGTGATGAACAAAAGCAATGGCTTAAACACAATGGTGCGCTTAATGTTACTTGATAATTGATAATCTTTTTATATGGATTAGCCTACAAGTCAATCAACAATTAGCAATTAGTAAAAATCTTTAATATCTAATGAATAAATTAGAACAAATCAAACAAAAACTTAACCAAAATATAACCCAAATCAAACAACGATATCATATTACTCAATTAGGAATATTTGGTTCATATATTCGAGGAGAGGCTACAGAAAACAGTGATTTAGATATTCTAGTAGAATTTGAACCTCAAGCTAAATTTGGTTTACTGACATTTTGCGAACTAGAAAACTATCTCAGTGAACTACTTGCTATCAAAGTCGATCTAGTTATGAAAGATGGTTTGAAACCAAATATCGGCGAAAATATTCTTCGAGAAGTAGTCTATTTATGACCAAAAGACAAATCAAAGACTATCTGCAAGATATTCTTGATGCGATAGATGCAGCAGAAAACTTTGTTGAAGGAATCACCTTTCAAGATTTCCAAAATGATCGAAAAACCATTTTTGCAGTTACTCGCGCCATTGAAATTATTGGCGAAGCAGCTAAAAGTATTCCTATACCTTTGCGAGAAAAACATCCCCAAGTTCCTTGGAAAAGTATGACAGGAATGCGCGATAAATTAATTCATCATTAGTTTGGAGTAAATCTCCAAGTGCTTTGGGATACAGTCAAACAAGATTTAGTAATATTAAGAGCGATTATTCAAGAGATTTTAAACGAGTATTAGAATTACAATTCTCTTACTCAGATTTATTTCTATCCACAGGCAATAACATCCGCGACTCAATACCTTGCCAAGTCTCTTTTGATACCCGCACTGCTGCTTTTTTACACTGTACCATAAGCAAATTGGCGTAAAAGTAATTATCCAATGCTTCTAATTCTGACTCGGATAGATCGATCATTTCTGGAGTAAGATGAAAAGCTTCTAGCCAAATTTGACGAAGTTTGTTACTAAAAGTTTGATAGAGTCTGTTATTAAAGATTTGACATACTTTTTTTTCTTCTTTACAGTTTGGTATTTGCTTTTTGAGTTTTTCTAAGGTTGCATTTATTTCGGTAAAGTTCACGTTTTTATATATCTGAAATTTCTGAGATACTTGAGTATAATCGATAAGTCCATCTATGACAGCAGCAATATTAATAGCTTTGGCAATGGCAGTGGCAATTACGATGTCGGGATGGAAGTTAAGTTTAATGGCTTTGGCAAGGAGATAGATGTTGACGTGTGAAAAATCTTTAACCTTGGAGAAATCTTTGGCTTTAGCAATAGCTTCGGCTATATCGAGATCGAGTTTGAGAGCAACGGCTTTAGCCAATTCGAGGGCGATCGCTCTTTTACCTACAGGTTGAAAATCTCCTGGAGTTGTATCTGTCACTTTTTCCACCCAAACCAGTAAATTCTGTAACTTGGGCGTATTTATACACTGCTGAGTTACCTTTTCCATTAGCTTAAGTAGTTCACCAGCATCATCTTTTATGCCAGCAACTAATAAAAATATTTCTCGCCAACGTTTTTCGGTTAGGTGTTTAGTTACTAGCTCTTCAATACGAATGTCTTCTTGGCTAATGTATTGAGCAGTCAAATATTCTTGTAGAGTTAGATGGGAAAAAGAATAAATATCCTCAGCCCGCTCTACTAAAATGCCTTGTTGAGCAGCGATCGCTTTTAAAATTTTCTGACCATCTAAATATTTGGGATTATCAACTGTATCAGCGAGGAAATCTTTAATGCTATTTACTAACTTTTGTTTCTGGAAAAATAATTGGTCGTTATTAAAACCTTGATAGGCAATTTCTGCCAGCATCACTTTTTCTAAATCTGTATGTAATCCTTGATAAATTTCTTCTTGCTGTATCCGTTTTTCTGCTGCCCATTCTTCTAATAAAATATCTAAAGCTTTGTTATAGAGGCGACTGCGATTAGGAGGAAAACTTAGTTTACGACTGATTTAGGATTGCTATAAACTCAGTAACACTAAATTAAGTTATTAATTATACTCGCTAACCTATCAGCACTGTCAGTTATAGCTAAAGTTGCTGTTTTTTCTGACATTTTCTCTAGTTGAGTAGAAGACTGTAATAATTCTAAAACGCGATCGCGCAAAATGTTGGCAGTTAATTGTTCTTGCCGATAGACAATTGCTGCTTCAACATCAGCAAATACTTGAGCATTGTAAGCTTGATGATCTTCTGCTGCATAAGGATAGGGAATTAATATAGCAGGAGTCTTAGTAACGGCTAATTCTGTGAGTGTGCCTGCACCAGCACGACTAATAGCTAAATTGGCTCTTTGTAATAACCCTGCCATATTTTCATAAAAAGGCAAACAAATATATTGAGGATGCTGCAAACTATCTACATCTGGATCGTTTTTCCCTGTTAAATGGACTACTATCGCACCAAGTTCAAACCAAGCTGTTGCTGCTTCTCTAACTAATTTATTGACGGCTACTGCTCCTTGAGAACCACCAATTACGATAATTAAAGGCGCATCGTTGGGAATATCTAAATCTAGACTTTGGCTAGTCAGGAATTGGGAACGAACAGGGGTACTAACATGAACGGTATCTACTTTAGGTAAATATTGAGCAGTACCCGCAAAACCAAGAGCAACAGTATCGCACCAACGACTGAGAAAACGAGTTACTTTACCTGGAATAAAGTTAGATTCGTGAATAACCGCAGGGATTTTTTGCAGACGAGCAGCTAAGATAGCAGGAGCAGCGATATAACCCCCAGTAGTAAACACAGCGTCAAGTTGTTTTTCTTTAATGATTTTCTGGACTTGAAAAACAGAAGTAAGAAAACGGATAGTAATCTGAATAGTTTTTAGTCCAAAACGCTGTTGAAATCCTTCGATGGGAATTGTATGTAGAGTATAGCAGTCTGGGACTAAGGTTTGTTCTAGGCGATCGCTCACTCCTAACCATTCAATCTGATAATTTGGTAATTTCTCAGCCACAGCCAAAGCAGGAAACAGGTGTCCCCCAGTACCACTAGCAGCAATTAATAAACGAGGTGATTTTGTCGTCACAGAGTTAATTTAAGTTGAAAACAGAAGTTTAGCAGTAGGGGCAAATGGCTATTTGCCCTTACGGATTTCTTTTATTTAAGTTTATTACTCAAGTCGATCGCCTAAAATCAATGCACATATTTTTTTTAAAAAAGATATAGCGCATTATATGGTAAAACAAGCTGAAGTAATTGGCATCGATTTAGGTGGTACGGCAATTAAGTTAGGACGCTTTCTGGAGAATGGGACTTGTGTAGAATCTCTGAGTATAGCTACTCCTCAACCTTCTTTACCCAAACCAGTAGTTGACGCGATCGCCCTGGCTGTAAATAAACTTAAAGATAATCATAATTGTCTGGCTATTGGTATTGGTAGTCCAGGACCTGCGGATCGTGCTGGTAGAATTGCTAAGATTGCGATTAATTTAATTGGTTGGGATAATGTACCCCTGGCAGATTGGTTAGAAGCCAAAACAGGATTACCTACAGTTGTGGCTAATGATGCTAATTGTGCTGGTATTGGAGAAGCTTGGTTAGGTGTGGGTAGAAAATTTGAGCATTCGATTCTGTTAACTTTGGGGACTGGTGTAGGTGGGGCAATTATCCTTGATGGTAAATTGTTTAAGGGTCATTTTGGTGCTGCGGGAGAACTCGGTTTAACGACTCTCAATCCCCAAGGGCATCCTTGTAGGAGTGGGAATAGGGGTTCTTTGGAACAACACGCCTCTATTTCCGCGATTTATCGGGCTACAGGTAAAGAACCAGCCGAATTAGGTAAATTAGCTCAATTAGGCGATCGATCGGCTTTGGAGTTTTGGCATAATTACGGGCAAACTTTAGGGGCAGGAATAGCTAGTTTAATTTATGTTTTGACTCCTGAAGCGGTAATTATTGGTGGTGGTATTAGTGCTAGTGCGGAGTATTTTTTACCAGCTACTATCGCAGAGATTGAAAAACGAGTTTTACCTACTTCACGTTTTGGTTTGCAAGTTTTAACTGCGGAGTTAGGGAATAAAGCGGGGATGTTGGGGGCAGCTAGGTTGGCTTGGGGGTTGATTGAGTAAGGAATTTTGCAAGTTTTCCAGTTATCAAAGATTACCCTAGAGACTATCTTCAACTCAACTTCGTACTGAATTACAGGAGCGAATTGAGCTTATTCGCCAATGGATCGATCAACAAGCAACCGATAAGTAGCTAATTTTACCTAAAATTCTTATATCTAAAAAAGTTGGAAAACCAGTTACCCGAAAGAAAAAAGATAAGATAGCCAATAGATCGCTTAGTTCAACAAACAGTAGATAAAGCGATCGAGAACCATCGCCAACAAGGTGAGTCGATCGCATTAGCTATGAACAAGGGAAAGTTAAAATCATCCCTGCTAGCAAAATACCTAAACTTCAAAAAAGTCAGTAAATAAACTCTATCATGATTGCTCTATCAGATCGCCATCCTCTTACTATTCCAGAATACTTAGAATTAGAGGAAAAAAGCACAGTTAAACATGAATATATCCATGGGCAAGTTTACGCCATGGCGGGAACTACTGACGTTCATAATACGATCGCGCTTAATCTTGCTCTCCTAATTCGCAATCACTTAAGAGGATCGGATTGTAGAGCTTACTTTGCCGATCTTAAAGTCCGTGTCGAAAAGCGAAACTGCTTCTATTATCCAGATATTTTTGTTACTTGCGATCCCCTCGATCGAGAAACGCCTACCTATAAAAGTTTTCCCAAACTGATTATTGAAGTTCTTTCCCCATCTACGGAAGCTTTTGACAGAGGAGATAAATTCAACGACTATCAAACTTTAGAAACCCTTCAAGAGTATGTGTTAGTTAATAGCAAAAACCAACGAGTAGAGGCTTTTCGCCGTAATGCAGATGGTTTATGGTTATTCCGAACTTATACATCTAGCCACAAAACTTTTGAGCTTCAAAGTATTAACCTAACTGCATCTTTTCTAGACCTCTATGAAGACGTAACTTTAGAGGAGATGACCAATAATTAAATTTGCTCGGCGACTAGTAGATTACAAACCAAGCATAAATTTGCTAAGGTTTGTTACAACATAATAAATAAATCGGTGGTAGCCTCACGGGGTAATTAACTCGATGTACCACTATTTTTCTGGATGGCAATTTCCTATGGTTAATTTAGATATTACTCATAATCACAAAACTTCGACCAATAAAAAAACTATTTTAGAAAACCCAGAATTTTTAGCAATAGATGATTTTGCTGCACGGCATATTGGTGTAAATCAAACCGAAATTGCACAAATGCTGGCTATTCTAGGCTTTTCTAGTCTAGATGATTTGCTCGATCGCACTGTTCCTGCTAATATCCGTCTTAATCAATCTCTAAATTTACCAGCAGCCGAAAGTGAATACAATGCTCTAGCTAAATTAAAAGAAATTGCCTCTCTCAATCAGGTCGATCGCTCTTTTATCGGCATGGGGTACTATAACTGCATCACTCCTCCAGTCATTCTCCGCAACATCCTAGAAAATCCTGGTTGGTACACAGCCTATACTCCCTATCAAGCAGAAATTGCCCAAGGTAGATTAGAAGCCTTACTCAACTTCCAAACCATGATTATTGACTTAACTGGTTTGGAAATAGCTAATGCTTCCTTATTAGATGAGGGGACAGCAGCAGCAGAAGCGATGAGTATGAGTTATGGCTTATGCAAAACTAAAGCTAATGCTTTCTTTGTTTCCCAAGACTGTCATCCACAAACTATTGAAGTAGTTAAAACTAGAGCAAAACCTCTTGATATTGAGATTATTGTGGGCGATCATCGCAGATTTGATTTTTCCACTCCTATTTTTGGTGCTTTACTACAGTATCCTGCTACGGATGGCACAATTTATCATTATCAAGAATTTATTGACAAGGTCCACGAACAGAAAGCTTTAGTAACAGTAGCTGCTGATCTTCTTAGTCTTGCCCTCCTCACTCCCCCTGGAGAATTTGGAGCTGATATTGCCGTGGGTAGTAGTCAAAGATTTGGTGTACCTTTAGGTTATGGAGGTCCTCACGCAGCCTATTTTGCTACTAAGGAAAAATATAAACGACAAGTTCCAGGGAGAATTGTTGGTGTATCTAAAGATATCCAGGGTAAGTCAGCTTTACGTTTAGCCTTACAGACTCGCGAACAACATATCCGTAGAGACAAAGCTACCAGTAATATTTGTACGGCACAGGTTTTATTAGCTGTAATTGCAGGTATGTATGCAGTGTATCATGGCGCAGCAGGAATTAAACGGATTGCATCTAGTGTGCATCAGTTAACAGTAATTTTGGCAGAAGGTTTAAGCAAACTGGGTTACAATGTTACTTCAGAATTTTTCTTTGATACTCTACGCATAGAAACTGGCGATCTCACTGAAGCTATTATTCAAGCTGCTACTAAGGTTGGTATTAATCTAAGATTATTAGACAAGGATGCTATTGGTATCTCTTTAGATGAAACAACCACAGAACAAGATGTAGTCGATCTCTGGCAAATCTTTGCTGTGGTAGAAGGGCAGGAAAATTTACCCCGTTTAGAAGATATTCAACAAAATAGCGCTCGATTTGCTTCTATTCCTCCTACTTTACTCCGTACCAGTAGCTATCTTACCGAGCCAGTGTTCGATCGCTATCATTCGGAAACAGAGTTATTACGCTATCTGCATCAGCTAGAAACAAAGGATTTATCTTTAACTACTTCGATGATTCCTTTGGGTTCTTGTACGATGAAGTTAAATGCTACTGCCGAGATGCTTCCTGTTACTTGGCAAGAATTTGGCAATATTCATCCTTTTGTTCCTCTCTCCCAAACTCAAGGCTACCAAAAATTATTTGCCGATCTAGAGGAGTGGTTAGGAGAAATTACAGGCTTTGCAGGTATATCTCTACAACCTAATGCTGGCTCTCAAGGGGAATATGCGGGATTGCAAGTAATTCGCCAGTATCATCTCTCTCAAGGAGAAACTCAGCGCAATATCTGCCTTATCCCCGAATCTGCTCACGGTACCAACCCCGCTAGTGCCGTAATGTGTGGCATGAAAGTAGTAGCTATCAAATGCGATCGCGATGGCAATATCGACTTAGAAGATTTGCAAAAAAGGGCGGAGAAGCATAGTAATGAATTAGCTGCTCTAATGGTGACTTACCCCTCTACCCACGGCGTATTTGAGTCAGAAATAACCACAATTTGCTCGATTATCCACGAATACGGTGGACAAGTTTATCTGGATGGGGCAAATATGAATGCTCAGGTGGGTTTATGTCGCCCTGGAGATTTTGGCGCAGATGTGTGTCATCTTAATTTACATAAAACCTTCTGTATCCCTCATGGTGGTGGGGGGCCTGGTATGGGACCTATTGGGGTAGCTTCCCATCTAATACCCTTTTTACCTGCAACATCTCTAACCAATGATAGTTCTCAATCTATTGGGGCGATTTCGGCTGCACCTTGGGGTAGTGCCAGTATTCTGACTATTTCTTGGATGTACATCGCCATGATGGGAGCAAAAGGATTAACTAAAGCAACTGAGGTAGCTATTCTCAATGCTAACTACATGGCCAAGCGTCTCGAACCTTATTATCCCATTTTATTTAAAGGTAAATCTGGTTTAGTGGCTCACGAATGTATCATTGATTTGCGTCCTCTCAAAAAACGAGCAGGAGTGGAAGTAGATGATATTGCTAAACGGTTGATGGATTATGGTTTTCATGCCCCGACAGTTTCTTGGCCTGTTATCGGTACCATGATGATTGAACCTACCGAAAGCGAGTCCAAAGAAGAATTAGACCGTTTCTGTGATGCCATGATTTCCATATACCAAGAGGCAGAGGCGATCGAATCTGGACAAATAGATCCGAAAAATAATCCCCTTAAAAATGCTCCTCATACCGCAGAATCTTTAATCTGTGGAGAGTGGAATCATCCCTACTCTCGCGAACAAGCAGCTTATCCTGCCCCCTGGACAAAAGAACATAAATTCTGGACGACAGTAGGCAGAATTGATAATGCTTATGGCGATCGAAATTTAGTTTGTTCCTGTGAAGGAATGGAAGCTTACAAAGATTAACAGGTAGGGGTTTGGCAATGCCAAACCCCTACACAAAAGCTGAAAAAAAATCTCTTAAGCCTCAGAGCAAAATGCGGGATTTAATCGACAATTATCTCCTTGAAAGCGATCGCTTGAAGATTATGGCAGAGGAATATCTCAATAAAAATCAAGACTAATGAAGTCTTCAATCAAAATATAATTAGTCAAATAGTAAAAAATAAAGTAAGTAATGGGCAAAAAACTAAAGTTTTGCAACGTATTGTGAGACTGATCTCCATATCGATGTCAATTAAGCAGATAATAAGACTTGATTTCTTGAGAAATTAACACATTTGTTTAATAAGAGAGAAATAAACAATGATTAATCTAACTCTGTTTGCTTCTATTCCTCTTACCAATAGCTGGAGTCCTACAATAGCTATTGTAATGATTATCTGTAATGTTATTGCTATCGCTATTGGCAAATCAACTCTCCCTAATCCTAGTGTGGGAGCAAGTTTACCAATGCCTGAGATGTTTGGGGGAATGGGTTGGCCAGCTTTATTAGCTACTACTAGTTTAGGTCATATAATTGGCATTGCCACAATTGTTTTACTTAGTAGTTACGGTATTGTGTGATTTGAGTTCCAAATACTTCTAAGAGTAACGCGATCGCGTTAGTATGATGCGATCGCCTGAAACTAATGGCAGAAGAATATTTACAAAAGTATTGAGCTTGTCGATCGAGGTATGGGCTCGATAAAACAACTTTAAGTTGAAATAAGCGGAGATAAACTTATGAGTTGGCTTAAAAAGAAATCCGTCCTAATTCCCCTCGATTTCTCGGAATTGTCTTATCAGGCGATCGCTCCTGCTACAGAATATGTGGAAAATATGTCATCCTTAAAAATAATTCACGTTCTTACTCATCTGCATCCAGCCGATCCCGCAGCCTTATGGGATACTCTCAAGGATGAGGAACGGGAACACAAAGTGCAAGAATTTCTGCGAAATAAGCTCCGTGCCATGGGCTATGAGGGAATTCATATTGAGGTAACAGTAGGCGATCCCAGCACCAAAATCGTTGATTATGCAGAAAAGATCGAGGCAGATTTAATCGTTATGCCTTCCCATGGACGTAAGGGGGTAAGTCGCTTTTTACTCGGTTCGGTATCAGAGCGGGTAGTACGTCTATCTCGCTGTCCAGTTCTCATTCTCAAATAGATGAGCTTGAATCTCTTTATAGCTAGTCTATTTTATTGGTATATTTTCTGTTTATTGATATAGGGGCGAATGTCTATTCGCCCCTGTGGATTTACACTGTTACTACTTGTTTTTCTGATTCTAAATCTTGAAATAAAGGAGTACTTAGATAGCGTTCGCCAAAACTAGGCTGAATCATGACAATCAGTTTACCCCTATTTTCTGGTCTTTTACCTACTTTAAGCGCAGCACAAAGAGCAGCACCAGAGGATATTCCTGAAAGTAAACCTTCTTCTTTGGCTAAACGACGACCATAAGCAAAGGCTTCATCATTAGTTACAGTAATTACTTCATCAATCAAATCTACTCTCAGGACTTCTGGCACAAAACCCGCACCAATACCTTGAATTTTGTGACCTCCAGGACTACCACCAGAAAGTACAGGACTATCCGTAGGTTCTACAGCGATCACTTTAAAATCTGGTTTGCGTTGTTTAATCACTTCAGCTATTCCTGTAATTGTTCCCCCTGTCCCTACGCCTGAAATAAGAATGTCTATTTTTCCGTCGGTGTCTGACCAAATTTCCTCTGCTGTAGTTTTACGATGTATTTCTGGATTGGCAGGATTATTAAACTGTTGAGGCATATAGGCGTTGGGAATACTGTCTAAAAGTTCTTGTGCTTTATTAATTGCCCCTTTCATTCCTTCTGGTGCTGGGGTTAATTCTAACTTAGCTCCATAGGCTTTTAACATTGCCCTTCTCTCTATACTCATACTTTCGGGCATAGTTAAAATAAGTTGATATCCTTTAGCAGCAGCAGCCATGGCTAAAGCAATTCCTGTATTACCCGAAGTAGGCTCAACTAAAGTCGTTTTGCCTGGAGTAATCAATCCTGCTTTTTCCGCAGAATTAATCATATTAACTCCAATTCGGTCTTTAACTGAAGCAGCAGGGTTCATACTTTCTAATTTAACGACAATTTGACTCAAACAACCTTCACTAGCAGGGATCTTGTTGAGGCGTACGAGAGGAGTACGACCAATGAGTTCTGTAATGTTGTTAGCAATATTCATGATTGGGAAATTGTTACGTAGGTAATAATTATGGTAATCCTATTCCCGACTTCTAGTTCATTATCTATCTCTACTAACTACTTACTACTCCCCATTCCCTAATTCCGTACGGACGTTCCATCGAACGTCCCTATCTATTAAGACAACTCTTAATTGCCTTAGAATACTCAACTATTCTCTCCACGCGATCGTGTACTGATTTGAGTCGTTGGGATCTTGTTTTTGTTTGACGAGAAGAAATTAAAAATAGTATATCCGTATCTAGTAATCTAAACTCTCGATATAGTTCTGTTTGCAGAGATTGCCAGCGAGTTGCGATCTCTTCATCCAACTGTGGAGAAGCTAAACCGACAATTTGTTGCTGAAAAAAAGCTTTAACCGTCTGAAACTGCTGTGGCAATGATTTGAGTTCTGTCTCATCTTCAACGGAGAAAAAATCATCATTAAGTTTTTCTACTAGAGTCAAAAATTCCTGGTAGGCTTGACTATGTGGCATAGATAACATTATTTTAATAAGTAAGATAAAATTTTGCTAAAATAGCTTGACTTTTTAAATTAATCTTGATTTCTATTATTCAATTTTACCTTTGTATTGAACAATGAATATTGAGGTTTACTTATTTGTATAAAAAACCTTGAAAAAAAAGTAAGCTCACTAAACTAACAAATATATTACTAAATATACTCATCATTAAACCGAAAAGATAGGTAAAATCAGTAAAATCATTCCAGATTCTTCCTTTGTAACTTTATTCACTGGTTCTTATATGACTGCCACCCCTGTTGTTGACCATCCAACTTATAGCCTCGATCTTCCTCCTTGGTTACAAGAATGTTTAATTGATAAGCATTCAGATAGCGATCCCTCGGAAGATAGAAATCTTATCTGTCGTGCTTTTAATTTTGCTTATGATTTGCATGAAGGTCAATATCGCAAATCTGGAGAACCTTACATCGCCCATCCAGTAGCTGTAGCCAGCTTATTAAGAGATTTGGGTGGAGATAGTGCTATGATTGCTGCTGGTTTTCTTCATGATGTGGTAGAAGATACGGACGTTACTTTAGCAGAAATAGAAGAACGTTTCGGTTTGCCAGTAGCCCAGTTGGTAGAAGGAGTAACTAAACTATCTAAGTTTAACTTTTCTAGTAAAACTGAACGCCAAGCCGAAAATTTTCGCCGTATGTTTTTGGCGATGGCAAAAGATATCCGCGTTATTGTGGTCAAGTTGACAGACCGCTTGCACAATATGCGTACCCTCGAACACCTCAAACCAGAAAAGCAAGAGCGCATTGCTTTAGAAACAAGAGAAATATTTGCTCCTTTAGCCAATCGTTTGGGTATAGGTCGAGTTAAATGGGAATTAGAGGATTTATGCTTTAAATATCTGGAGCAAGATGCCTATCGTCAAATACAGGAACTAGTAGCAGAAAGAAGAGCAGATCGCGAAGCCAGAATAGATAAAGTAACAGAACTATTGCGCTCGCGCTTAGAAAAATTAGGCATTAATATCTTTGAACTGAAAGGAAGGCCAAAACACCTCTACGGCATCTATCATAAAATGCAACGGCAGCAAAAAGAGTTTAATGAAATCTACGATATTGCTGCGGTTAGAATTATTGTGGAAACCAATGAGGAATGTTATCGGGCTTTAGCTGTAGTTCACGATGCCTTTAAACCGATCCCTGGTAGATTTAAAGACTATATTGGATTACCTAAACCCAATCGTTACCAGTCTTTGCATACAACAGTAGTCGGGTTCAATGGTCGTCCTTTAGAAGTACAAATTCGTACCTTGGAAATGCACCACATCGCCGAGTACGGAATTGCTGCCCATTGGAAGTATAAAGAGAGTGGTTCAAGTAATGCTCAAGTAAGCTCCGAAGATGAAAAATTTACTTGGCTAAGGCAATTACTAGAATGGCAACAAGACCTCAAAGATGCTCAAGAATATATTGATAGTCTCAAAGATAATCTTTTTGAAGATGACGTTTATGTGTTTACTCCTGATGGAGATGTAGTTGTTCTAGCCCAAGGAGGGACTCCTGTTGATTTTGCCTATCGTATCCATACTGAAGTAGGCAATCATATGAAAGGAGCAAGAGTAAATGGTAACTGGTCAGTATTAGACCGTCCTTTACAAAATGGTGATATTGTGGAAATTATCACTCAGAAAAATAGCCATCCTAGTATAGATTGGCTTAATTTTGTGGTGACTCCTACTGCCCGTAACCGCATTCGTCAATGGTTCAAGCGATCGCACCGTGATGAAAATATTAGTCGGGGACGAGAATTATTAGAAAAAGAACTGGGCAAAAGTGGCTTAGATGCTCTCCTCAAATCTGAACAGATGCAATTAACTGCTCAACGTTGTAATTATCAAAGTGTAGAAGATTTATTGGCTGCTTTAGGTTACGGCGAAATTACTCTCAATCAGGTTGTCAACCGTCTACGAGATGAAGTTAAAAAACTACAGCCTGTAGAAGAAGTTGAGCCAGAGTCTGAACCAGAATATAGTCCATCTAGCCCAATTACAGATTTACCCACTAGTGGTAGTAAGTCTCCTATTGCTGGATTAGAAGGACTTTTATACCATTTAGCTGGTTGTTGTAAACCTCTTCCTGGCGAACCAATTATTGGGGTTGTAACTCGTAGTGCTAGAGGTATTTCTATTCATCGCCAAGGTTGCGAAAATGTGGAGAAAGTATCAGGAGAACGCTTAATCCCAGTTAATTGGAATCCCATTGACGAGCAAGGACGACCCCTTACCTATCCTGTAGATATTCAAATTGAAGCACTCGATCGAGTAGGAGTATTTAAAGATATACTGGCACGCCTTAGCGATCAAAATATCAATGTGCGGAATGCAGGGGTGAAAACTAGTTATGGTAAACCAGCGTTAATCTCTTTGAGTATTGATATTCGCGATCGACAACAATTTGAATATATTCTGAATAGAATTAGGAATATGAGTGATATTCTGAACATTCGTCGTCTTAATCAAATTTAATCAAATTAATAATAGTTAGGATGTTTCCAGAAAATAAAGTACCCAAAAAAAGTAGGGGCGCATCGCGATGCGCCCCTACGCCGATGGTATAAGCTTTCTCAGAAATCGCCTTAGGGTTTATTGGGTACAGCTTTCAATCAGTTGCTCTACTCCGACAATAGGAAAAATAGGTAAATTTAGCTTCTGACTTACTTCTTCTACTGTCATATCATCAAGAAATTTAGTTTCATCGTGTTTTAACATCAAAGCTGGTAATAAAATACCTTCTCCCAAATCTTGTCCTGACAATCCTGTTAATAAATCCTGTCCTGTTAATAAACCAGTAACGGTAATTTCTTGTCCCCAATATTCACTACGCACAGCAGCTAAATTAACTGTTAATCCTTCTACTTGGTTTAATTGCTGCACTAAGGGCTGAAAAGCATGTTCCACCGCATTTCCCACCACCCAAGTTAAATTACGAGATCGATCGATACGAGCAGGTAACATCTGCTGGGCAATTGATTGAAACTGTTTGATAAAGAGACGAATTGAACCCACCCCATTACCAATTTGTGGATAATCTTCATAGTGAGATTCTGGGGGTAAATCTTGTCTAGCAATGAGAAACCATTCATCAGCTAACCAAACAACATTACTCCCAAATTCCTGCTGAAATTGTGCTTGTATAGCTTGTACTTGAGCAATGACTTCGGCTGCTTTTTCTTGAGTAACAGGAATTAATTCATCTTCTGGAGGACGAAAGCGAGTTAAACCCACAGGCACAACTGCTACAGAAGCTACTGCTGGAATATCTTGCGCGTGAAAAGAAGCTAAATCCAATAAAGTTCTTTCCAAATGTACTCCATCATTAATCCCAGGACAGACAACAACTTGAGCGTGAATTTGTAAACGCCTCTGTTGAAACCATTGCAACTGAGCCATGATTTGTCCTGCGCGATGGTTTTTCAGTAAGCGAGTTCTCACTTCTGGTTCAGTAGCATGAACAGAGACATAAAGAGGAGAAATCCGCATCTGTTCAATACGTTGCCACTCTCTTTCTGTCAGATTAGTTAAAGTAAGGTAACTGCCATAGAGAAAACTTAAACGATAGTCATCGTCTTTGAGATAGAGGCTTGCTCGTTTTCCTGGGGGTTGTTGATCGATAAAACAAAAAGGACAATGGTTATTACACTGAATCAAGCCATCAAATAAAGCCGTCTCGAATTCTAAGCCAAGATCGTCATCATAGTCTTTTTCTATTTCTAAGCAATGAGTTTTGCCCGCAGCATCTATAACTTCTAATTCTAAATATTCATCCGCACAAAGAAACTGATAATCAATTAAATCGCGAGGTTGAGTCCCATTAATAGAGATGATCGCATCCCCTCTTTCAAAACCAATCTCTTGGGCGATCGAATCTGGTAATACTCTACTAATTTTGGCTGGCTGAACAGAAGCTTGACTCATTTTTGTATTGTGAATATTGAATTAATTTATCTTCCATTAGGAGTAAACAGGAATGGTAAAACTAATAGTTGTCCCATCAATCGCATTAGACTGAATCGATAAATTGCCTTGATGAGCATTAACAATTTGCTTAACAATTGCTAACCCCAATCCTGTTCCCCCTGATTTATTAGAAACAAAAGGTTCGCTCAATTTAGGTAATATTTCTTCAGGAATGGGATTGCCCCAGTTATGAATGCTAAAGCGAAGATATTGAGGATTGTCATCCTTTGTTACGCTACAAGTGACTACTTCTCCTGGAGTAATTGCTTCACAGGCATTTTGGACAAGATTAATGATTACCTGCTTGAGCTTATTTTTATCTGCTTTAATTTTTACTTGCTGTTGGAGAGGAATCAAGCGAATCTCTCGTTCTGAAGCCATAGGCATTTGTTTTAAACCCAACAACATTTCAGCCAAGAACAGATCTACATCTATTTCTTCTAGTTCGAGTAGTTGCGGTTTGGCATAAAGAAGAATCTCTTTTAAGAGCTTTAAAAGACGATCGCTTTC
>JBFRWE010000221.1:0-7864 GCA_051439345.1 Xenococcaceae cyanobacterium | reverse complement strand
TGCGGAGGTTTCCTCCGTTGCTGACCGACCTTGAATGCATCGGAGACGGAGTTGCTCCGACTCCGTTCAAGGTCGCAAGCAGCAAGGCATTCCGCCCACTTTAAGAGCCCCGTCCGCCTCCGTGCTTGTACCTCTCCCAAACTCTTTTCTCCCTGAAGGGAAAGGCTTGTAACCTAACTCCGAATTCCGAACTCCAAACTCCGAACTCTGCTGGTCAACAAAAAAAATCTCCAAATTACTTGACAAGTTTTGGGAAATAACTGCTATTATGTTTAATGCAGACGCGTTGGGGTGTCGCCAAGCGGTAAGGCAGCGGGTTTTGGTCTCGCCATTCCTAGGTTCGAATCCTAGCACCCCAGTTTAAAGTTGGGCTTTTGTAGCTAGGAATTCTTTCCCGCAACCCTAAATTACTCACTTATTACTCAAAATACCCAAAAAAGCACGATCGCACTAAGCAAAAACTCCTAACTTCACCAACTCTTTTTTTATTTTTTATAAACTGTTCAAAACTCGTAATCATACTATTAAAGTTTTATAAAGAAGTAGGTTATAAAACTAGTTGAACCGTTCATTATAGGAAGCTTCCTTTATGATCCTGCTGCCAATACTAGAGCAGTATTTTCTCTCTACTCCGCATTTTATGCCCCATGGTATGTGCTATCTTTGGAAGCCTGGTTTAGTTGCGCTTCATTTGATTAGCAATGCAGTTATTGCTATATCTTACTTTTCAATTCCCGTAACCCTTATTTATATTGTTCGTCAACGTTCAGATATTCCTTTTAACGGTCTTTTTTTCTTGTTTGCTGCTTTTATCGTTTTTTGCGGTAGTGGTCATGCTTTTGATATTTGGACTTTGTGGCATCCTAACTATTGGCTATCTGGTTACATGAGATTTCTGACAGCTGTAGTTTCTGTCGCCACGGCGATCGCTCTTGCTAGAAAGACTCCACAAATTATAGCTATACCTTCTTCTCAACAAATCGAGAAAGTCAATCAAAAACTACAGCAGGAAATCAAACAACGAAAGAAACAAGAAGCACAACTCAAAGAAAAAGAACGGTTTCTAAGAAGCATTTATGATGGAGTTAGGGAAGCCATCTTTGTCGTAGATGTTTTAAATGATGGAGAATTTCGCTATGGTGGCTTCAATCCTACTTGCGAAAATTTAACTGGAATTAGCAATGTAGAAGGGAAAACTCCCACACAACTTTTTCTTCCTCAAGATGCTGTCGCTATCGAAAACAAGTATCGAAACTGTCTCGAAGTTGAAGAAGGCATTTCTTATGAAGAATGTCTAGTCTTGAAAGGTGAACATACTTGGTGGCTAACTAACCTCAATCCCTTACATAATCAAAAAGGAGAAATTTATCGCCTTGTTGGTACGAGTATTAATATTACTGAGACTAAAAATGCTCGAGAACAACTCCACCAAATGAATGGTGAATTAGAGCAACGGGTAGCCGAGCGCACTAAAGAACTCGCTGATGCCAAAAACAAAGCCGAAGTTGCCAATCGAGCTAAAAGTATGTTTATCGCTCACATGAGCCACGAACTGAGAACCCCTTTAAATGGTATTTTGGGTTTTACTCAAATTCTCCAACAAGATCCCCGTTTAACTTCTGAGCAACTCGATAGGATTAAAACTATTCACCAGTGTGGTTCTCATCTGCTTACCCTGATCGAAGATATTCTGGACTTAGCTAAAATAGAAGCTAAGAAACTAAAATTACAGGCAAGTGATTGGTACTTTGCTGACTTGATTGAAAGCTTAGTCACCATTATCCACCTTAAAGCCCAAGATAAGGGCATTGACTTTCGTTATCAACCCCAATCTCCTTTACCCACTTTAGTGCGAGGAGACCAAAAATGCCTGCGACAAGTGTTACTTAACTTACTTAGTAACGCGGTCAAATTTACGGAAACTGGCAGCGTTACTTTTCGAGTAGGTTATGTGGAAGATGAGGGAGATAAGGAAGGAACGGACACCGCAATCCGTAAAATTCGTTTTCAAGTTGAAGATACAGGGATTGGCATTCCACCAGAGAAATTAGCCGACATCTTTGTACCTTTTCAGCAAGCCGTTGAGGGTCAATTTGCTCAGGAAGGAACAGGACTAGGGTTGACCATTAGTCAAAATATTGTCCGACAGATGGGAGGAGAAATTCAAGTAGAAAGTACTCTCGGACAAGGTAGTGTTTTCTGGTTTGAGGTCAAATTACCAGAAATAAAATGGGAGCATCGGCTCAAACCGACAGACTCCAAATCACGAATTATTGGTTTTCGGGGTCAAGCACAACCAATTCTGATCGTCGATGACAAAACTCACAATCGAGATATTTTAGTTAAATTACTATCTCCTTTAGGCTTTGAGGTGATAGAAGCAACTAATGGTGAGGAGGGTTTAGCCAAAGCCAAGCAAGATCAACCAGGTTTAATCCTACTGGATTTAGTCATGCCCGTGTTAGATGGCTTTGAAACTAGTAGACGAATCCGACAAGAGCCTAATTTTCAAGAAGTACCGATAATTGCCATCTCTGCCAGTATCTTGCCTCAAGAGCAACTTTTATCTTATCAAGCAGGTTGCAATGCTTTCCTTTCCAAACCAATAGACTTTAAGCGGTTGTTAGAGATGATCGAGGTTCATTTAGAAGTGGAATGGATTTATGAACCAATCCGTCCCACAACTCTTCCCCACCAGGAAACAGTTAACCAGAACTCAGAAGAAGATGATTCTCTCTCACCTCTGGTTGCTCCACCTGATGAAGAACTGGCTCTCTTACTTGAATTAGCCAAACAGGGTAACATTGCACGCATTCTCGAAAGAGTAGCACTCCTAGAGCAATTAGGTTCGAACTATTTACCTTTTGCCCAGAGGCTGCGTCAATTGGCGGAAAGCTTCCAGGAAATAAAACTGCGTCAATTTATTGAAGGACAGATACAAGAGTATGAATAAGCAACAAAAACCAGGTTTGATTTTAATCGTCGATGACGTTGCCAGTAATTTAAAGGTTTTGTTTACTTATCTTACCAATGGTGGTTTTGAAGTTTTAGTAGCTCAAGATGGCGAAAGTGCCTTAGGGTGGTGATTCCCAGGTATTGTATCTTCATGATGGAGAATCACTGATTACCCGAATAAACTCTAGAGGTAAACCATCGCTATCGGCGATAAATGTTACCTCATAAACGCGATCGCCGATCATTTGTTGAGTAGGTTCTAATAAAACTTTAAGAGGCTTAACTTGTTCTGGATTAATTTGTATTGCTTTGGCAAAATTAATTTTAAGTCGATCTAACCAACTAGGTAAATCCTGAGTAATATCACTCAGATCGAAAGAAAGATGGTAGTAACCCACATAATGCTCATCACCAAAAGCATCGGGCGCGGGTTTGGGTTCGGGAATTTGGATTAATTCTACTCTTCCCCCCAACCCTTCTAGCCAACAAGCGAGAGTATAGCCAGTGGTAAAACGCTCTTTTACCTCAAAGCCTAACAACTCATAAAAAGCGATCGCCTGATGGATATTAGCCGTGCGAATAGAAGCATGGTGCATTATTAACCTTTTGACATTAGTCTTATAAATCTCGGTGTGCTTTAAGTAACAAGTAGTGAGGAGTAAGCGAGGAAGCAGAGTTTCTCAACTCCCTTACAAGTAAAAGAATTTGGATAGAATAGTTACCTTGGCAAGCTATCTATTCAAATAAACGAAAATAGGGATAGCGCAGAGGAACTCCTGGTTCTTTTTCTAAGGAAAAATTAATTATTTCCCAACGAGGATCTTCTTTCGATTCAGGACTGAATATTACTGGTAATCCATATAGTTTAGGACTTTTAGTCTCACTACTATCTCGCCAAGGATAACTCCTTTCCAAATAAGAACTAACCAAATCTTTATAACGATTAGCAATAATTACTTTGGTGGCTTTGTATCCTTCTGTATAAAGTCGGTCTAAAGCTTCGTGAATTTCAAAGCGAATACCATCAGGATGAGTATGCTGTCGATACCACGTATCATCCCAAAGTCGCCAGCGTCTACCAGAAGGGAGATGTATTAATTCTTTGGTATCAGGGTTAGCTTCAAAAGCACCGTGACGGGAACAAAGATAAGTATCCGTCAAAGTCAATGCCGGAATAGCCTTGCGACAGTGAGGACAGTTAATTTCTGGACCAAATATAGGATATTGTAAACCTGGGTTCATTATTAAAGGTTTTTTATCTACCTTACAACACGCTCCTCCATCTGCACTTTTATTGTATCGATTATTAGTTAACTTAGTTATGAATAAACCATTATCTTCTTCTAATTCTTATTGGTCTACTCCCGATTTTTCTCAAGCTGCTTTTATTGCGGATAATGCTGTCGTTATGGGAGATGTAGCTTTAGCAGCAGGAGTCAGCGTCTGGTATGGTGCAGTAGTGCGAGGAGATGTAGAAAGAATTGAAATAGGTCAGTATACTAATATTCAAGATGGAGCAATTTTACATGGCGATCCTGGTAAACCGACTATCCTAGAAGATTATGTTACTGTTGGTCATCGTGCTGTAATTCATTCTGCTCATATTGAACGAGGTTGTTTAATTGGTATTGGGGCAGTAGTTTTAGATGGAGTTAGAGTAGGCAGTGGTAGTATAGTTGGTGCTGGCTGTATTGTAACCAAAGATGTACCTCCGCGATCGCTAATGGTAGGAGTACCTGCCAGAAAAGTAAGAGAACTTAATCCAGAAGAAACTGAAGATTTATTAGAACACGCACGACGTTACCAAAAATTAGCCCTTGTTCACGCAGGAAAAGGAACAGATTTAGGTTTTATTAAAAATACTGATTGATATTTGTTTGCTCAACGACTAGGAAAAGGTGACAAATTGAGATATATATAATAAGAGATGAAATTAAAATAATTTAAAATAACTTAAAAGTTTCAGGGAGGAAAACTCAAATTATGGACTGGCGCGTTTTAATCGTTCTTTTACCTGTGATCATAGCTGGTAGTTGGGCTATCTTTAATATTGGTGCTGCTGCTCTAAGACAAGTTCAGAATTTCACCAATAAAAGCTCATAAGATAATTAATATCGAATAAAAATCCTATTTGAAAATCATGATAACTGCCCATCTTTTTTAGGAGGCAGTTTTTTTTACGATAATTATCAATGGCAGAAAATCTTCTGATTAAACCACTACGAAATGAGTTAAATTCATTCAGGGATTAACTTCTTGTGCAAGTAAAGAGGTGTAATATTTATGTTTAAAACTATCTTGTTTCCCGTAGACCAAAGTAGAGAAGCTCGCGAAGCAGCAGATATTGTAGCCGATCTAATCAAAATTCATAGTAGCGATTTAATAATACTTTCTGTAGTAGAGCAAAAAGAAGGATCGGCAATGAATTCAGAAACTGAAGTAGCTAAAATACTCGAAGGAGCTAAAGCTCTATTCTCTCAACAGGGAATTGAGGCACAAATCATCGAAAAGGAAGGAATTCCTTCTTTTACTATTTGCGATGTGGCAGATGAAGTCAATGCGGATTTGATTGTGATGGGCTGCAGAGGATTAGGATTAATCGAAGACGGAACTTCAGAAAGTGTTACTAATCGAGTGATTAATCTTTCTCCCTGTCCTGTCTTGGTAGTACCTTAAGTTATTAAACTGCTTATGTAAAGTATCTAATTGATACTTAAAAGTAGGGTGAGCAAAATGGCTTTTTAAGGAGATTATTGAGTTAAAAGAGATGTATACCTTGCCCTACTAAGGTATTTCTCATCTTTTTGAGAAATAACTTGAGCTTCAGCCTCAAAAAGGCGATCGCTCCATAGCAAACATTTAAATATTTCATCCTACCTCGCGTCTCCTGCATTCTGCCTTTACTTTTTGCAAATGTTCATGGCTCAAACAGGATTGTTATAGGATCATTAAATTGTTCTATTTTTGCAGTCAAGAAGAAAAACTTTATTATTTTTTATCCCGAAATCAGATCTACTATGCTTTAATTTTGGTTACTGATTGTTGTCTAGCTATAGCGATCGCTATGACTAATTTTTCACCCCCTCCCGATCCTTCTCAATCTCCCGAACCAAGAAGACCTATTCTTAGTTTTGACGAAATAGTAGCAATTGTTGTCGCTTTTGTGACTATTGGTGCTATTTTGTTTTGGTCTTGGGGAGGTAGAAAAAGTAAAATATTTTCTCAAACTTGGCAAAAATTAAAATCTACTGTAGAGGAAACTGCGGTATTAGAAACAGAAACAAAAAGACCTTTTGACATAAGACTATCCAAAGATAGTGAAGTAGATAAAATCGATGTTGCGACTCTACCAGAAACTCCATCTGAGCTAGAGCAAACTAGCTTCTTGAGATTTTCTAAGACTGATAGAAGCCAACAAACTCTCATAGGCGATTCTCAACAACCAATTATCGTGCTTCCCACTCCCCCAGCAACGGAAACACCACCGACAACAGAAGAAACTCCTACTCCCCCAGTAGCGGAAACACCACCGACAACAGAAGAAACTCCTACTCCCCCAGTAACAGAAACACCACCGACAACGGAGGAAACTCCTACTCTCCCAATAGTTACTTTTGACGATGTTCCTGCAGATCATTGGGCTTATCCTTTTATCGAACCTCTCATCGAAAAAGAATTGATAGTAGGTATATCTGATAATGAATTCCAACCAGATTTACCAATTACTAGAGCGCAATTAGCCTCAGAAATTGAAACAGCTTTTAAACAAGGAACAAGTCGAGACTTAATTACTTTTGAAGATATATCGAAAGAAAGTCAAGCAGCTAAAAAGATCGATGAAGCAGTTAAAACAGGTTTCTTAAGAGGTTATCCAGGGCAAGTTTTCCGTCCCGATCAAAAAGTTCCCCGCTTGCAAGTTTTGGTTGCTCTTGCTTCTGGTTTAGATTTAAAAACAAGTCAAGACCCAGAAGTTATTTTAAGTTCTTATCAAGATACAGACCAAATACCAGATTGGGCCAAAGAAAAAATAGCTGCTGCCATAGAATCGGGTTTAGTAGTCAATCGACCTGAGTTTAATACACAGTCACTTTATCCTAATGAACCTGCTACTCGCGCTGAAGTTGTAGGTATGATCTATCAAGGATTGGTAAAAGCTGGCAGAATAGAGCAAATATCTTCTCCTTATGTCGTTCCTAGTCCCTAAGTCTAGGTAATAGGTAATAGCTAATAGCTAATAAGTAATAGGTAAGAAGTAAGACGCTTAAGGAGAGATAACTAATGACTAATAACTAACGACTAACTTAACTATGTCTTCTCCTCCTATTCAATGGTATCCAGGTCATATTGCTAAAGCTGAAAGGCAATTAAAAGAAAATCTTAAGCGAGTAGATGTAGTGTTAGAAGTTTTGGATGCTAGAATCCCGCTAACTTCTCATCATCCTCAGCTCAAAGCTTGGATTGGCAATAAGCCTAGAATTTTAGTAGTCAACCGAATGGATATGATTCCTGAAAAAACCAAGCAAGAATGGTTGAGTTGGTTTAAAGAACAAGGAGAAGAACCCCTGTTTACTAATGCTAAACAGGGAAAAGGGATTAAAGCAATTTTAAAAGCTGCTCAAGCTGTAGGAGTCTCTATGAATCAGCGTCGGCGCGATCGAGGGATGCGCGATCGACCTGTTCGCGCTGTGGTCATTGGTTTTCCTAACGTGGGTAAGTCCGCTTTGATTAATCGTTTAGTTGGGCGTAAAGCTGTAGCTAGTGCGCGTAAAGCAGGAGTAACAAGGCAATTACAGTGGGTAAGAATATCTCCTGAAATTGAACTATTAGATGCTCCTGGAGTAATTCCTTGGAGAATAGAAAACCAGGAAAACGCAGTTAAATTAGCTATTTGTGAAGATATTGGCGAAGC
>JBFRWE010000220.1:0-14215 GCA_051439345.1 Xenococcaceae cyanobacterium | reverse complement strand
TTATATGTTCTAGTAAACCCTCACAACTATCTAGTAGTAAATCGATAACTTTATCAAAACCTTCTTGACCACCATAATAAGGGTCAGGCACTTCTTTTTCGGCATGATTTTTGGCAAAATCGCACATTAAAACAACTTTATCTTCATATTTCCCCTCTCGATCGAGATAAAGAATATCGCGGTAATTTTCGCGATCCATAGCTAGAATAAGATCGAAATTAGCTAAGTCTGATGGTTTTAATTTGCGAGATTCCCCGTGAAGTTTTATCCCCCGTCTAGCTGCTGCTGCACTCATACGGCGGTCTGGAGATGCGCCGATATGATAACCAGAAGTTCCTGCTGAATCACAAAAGATTTTGTCTTCTAAACCAGCTTCTTTAATTAAGTAATTCATGATATTCTCGGCTGATGGAGAACGACAAATATTACCTAGACAAACGAATAATAATTTGTAAGCCATAAAAAATTAAAAATTCTTAAATGTCCGTTAAACTCAATTTTAAGTAGTCAGAGTCAATGTATCACACAGTCGATAATCGTCAAGTCTTTTTGGCTAGATATTTATCAACTAATATTTATAGTATTTAAGCTAAAACAATTTATGTATAAATCTCGCTCTCGCGAACGTTTTATTTTTGCCAAACGGAAGCCCAAACGCTACCGCCAATTTTCCTCGTTGTGGCTAATCGTATCTATTTCTCTATTTTTACTTGTCATAGAACTATTAACTCGCATTTTTATTGATATTTCTGGGTCAAAAGAAGAACTTAAGCAAACTTTGGCTGAGCCTGAACTCATTTCGGCTTATCAACTTGATTTTGTCAATGAAAATCAACAACCCTACGAAAATTTAGACCAAAGAGAAAGCCTTCTTGCTCAGCATAGCTTATCTGTAGGTTATCAACTAGTGGGTGGACAAAAAAATGATTATTGGCAAATTAACAAACAAGGTTTTCGTGACAGTGAACCTCTCCCCTTAGCTAAACCTGCTGGTGAAATTAGAATTTTTTTGTTAGGAAATTCTACAGCTTTTGGCTATGGCAGTAGTAGTAACGAAGCTACCATTAGTGAATTATTAGAAGCAAGACTAGCCCAACGTTTAGCACAACAAAAAAGCTCTCCAAGTATCTATCGTCCTGATGTATTACCTTATGATGAGGAAAATGTTAAAAAGGCTTGGGCTAAATACCCTAAATTAAAGTCAGGGACATATCGTGTTATTAATGCGGGTGTTCCAGGTTATACTTCTGGGAATGAATTAGCACAAGTAGCCCTTTCAGTTTTAGCTTATAAACCCGATCTAATTATCATTCTTAATGGTTATACTGATTTGATGCTGGATAGTGGGGAAAAAGCTACAGAAATTCCTCAATTAGAACAGTTGCTTAATAAGAAACCTCAACAAGGATTTCGAGGATATATCAATCAGTTAATTCAACCCTTGCGAAACCACAGTCATGTAGTCAGAATATTTCAAGACAACTTGCTTGTACCTAAATCTGAAGAAGAGCGAAATACTTTCTTATTTTCAGAACAACTAGATAACCTAGCTCAATATTTACCAGCAGATGAAGCAGAATTAGAGCGTCGTGTAGACCGTTATTTCCAACATCATAAACGAATAGTTAGTTTGTCAGCTGGGGCGCGTGTACCTCTAATTCTTGCTAACCAACCAGAATTTACTGGTCGTGATGCTAGTAAGTTATCAGAAGAAGAAGGTGCGATCGCTACGCAATTGGGTAGAGATTATATTCAAACATTAAGAGCTAGTTATCCCCAATTAATAGCTGCTAATAAACAACTAAGCAAAATATTCCCTCATAATGTTAAAGCAATTAGCCTATACAATCTTACCGATCAATATCCTACTCCTAGTTTTATTGATGCTTTTCATCTCACCGATGAAGCAAATAAAGTAGCTGCCGAACAATTGTACTTTGCTGTTTCTAGTTTGTCGAAAATGCATCAAGTACCTCGGAATCCACCGCCAAAACCTAAACCTGTTCCTCAACAAACACCAACGGAATGAAGTAGTTAGTAGTTAGTAGTTAGTAGTTAGGGTTTGCTGAAAAAGTTTTCTGGTTAGGGAAGAAAATACTCAGAAAAGTAGGGTGGGCAAAATTAGTTTTCAAGTGTCCTGCTGAGTTAAAAATTAGTTTGCCCACTTTACAAGGTATAAGCTGATTGAAAGTATTAAACCGATAATTCTTCTTAGCTTTTAAGCTTCAACACTACACCCATTGTAAAGACTCATCGCTTTTTCTACTCCTTGCTTCAGACTAAGATTGATAGCATCCTCAGCTAATCCCAATACTTCTTGAACAACTTTGGCTTCTGTAGGTGAAAATTTACCTAAGACATGACCAATAGTCTCTCGTTTTGCTGTTGATTTGCCAATACCAATGCGGAGACGAGGAAAATCTTGCTTACCTAAGTGGGAAATAATAGATTTCATGCCATTATGTCCACCAGCAGAACCAGACATACGCAAACGCATTTTACCTAAAGGTAAATCCATATCATCATAAATAACTAATACGGATGAGGTAGTTAACTTATACCAATCAGTAACTGCACGAACTGATTGTCCAGAACGATTCATATAAGTTAAGGGTTTGAGCAAACGAATTTTATTTCCCTGAATTGTTCTTCCTTCAGCAAATAACCCTTGAAAGCGACTATTTTTCTGCCAATCTATTTGCCAAGATTTAGCTAAAGTATCTACTAGTTCAAAACCAATGTTATGTCTGGTTTTGTCATACTTTGGCTCAGGATTGCCCAAACCGACTATTAGTTCAGGGATTAGCAGCTTAGTTATACTTTCTTGGATCATTCGCCGTTAGTTAAGAATTAGGATTGTTGAAATAAGGTCTCTAAGTAAACTTTGGCACAAGCACGATAGTTTTGAGAAGCAGATTGAGAATGCTCATTACTATTTTGTAGCAAAAATAAAGACAAAGCTGCTGCAAAAACACGGTCTTGATCCCAATTAGGATGAGTCTCTAAGTAGTTTTTAAGAGATTGATGCAGTTCTTCGGGGATTTCCGCCAAAATGCTGACTGGGGTGGTCATAGTTTTCTTTTTACTCCAAGCAGAATATAGGTGAGCTTTATAAAACCGAGATGCCAATTCGACTAGTTGAGTTAATTACTATTTATAAATAGTCGCGGGACTATTTTCTGCTGAGAGGGGGTATGTTTGTCAATGCTAAAAACTGTTAATAAAATTTTCCCTTGACTCAAAAGCCAACGAGAGAATAAGGATTTAGAGCTATTTTTTGTTACTTTTCTTCATGAAAACTCAGTGTGGATTGCCAAAAAATGATTCAAAGAATAAAATCCCCTAAGAGAGATTCAAGTATTGATTATTACGTAATTGCCTGTGGAAAAGTCTGGGTAAAATGTGGAAATAGTCAAAAATGGTTGTGGAAATAGTGGGGAATCTGATAGATAAATGAGGGCTGAAAAATAAGAATTGATAATTTTTGCAGTGGATTAAATTTTTATGGTTGCCTCAAAGTTGAAATCAAACCTTAATTTTGTAAGATTACAATCCTTTGAGCGAATCAGGTAAGTAATTTTACATATATCTACATACGATGATTTATCTGAATGTCGATCGAAGTCTGGAAAAGATTTTGCTATTTGAACTGAATGGGCTGAACTAGGTTAACTAAGTTATTAGTTTAAGATTTAGTTGCGAGTAGATTTTACTCAATAATTTTACTTAAATAAATTTACTTAATAATTTCGCTCGCTCATCTAGTAGCAATCTTGATGGAGAATAGGAAATGGGGAATAGGATTTCTCACATATTGATTGCTGATTGCTATAGTTCAATCTAAATTGCTAAAAATTTTCAAACCTATGGAAGAGAGCTATTATTTGGGCATTGATTTTGGCACTTCTGGAGCAAGAGGAATAGTAATTAATGCAGATAAAAATATTGTGTCTGAAGCTAAATATCGGTTTACAGATAAGGCAGTTAATAACTGGATAGATAGTTGGCAACAAGGTTTATATTGCTTATTAGAACAAATTCCTTTACCAATAAGAGCTAAGCTCAAAGCGATCGCCATTGATGGTACTTCGGCTACAGTACTTCTTTGTGATACCCAAGGGAATCCTTTGGCTGAACCTATTCTCTATAATGATGGCAGAGCAGTTAATTGTTTAGAGCAGATCAAAAAGATTGCCCCAGAAAATCATGTCGTTTTAAGTGCTACTTCTAGTTTGGCAAAGTTATGGTGGTATTCTCAACAACCTTATTTTAGTCAAGCAGCTTTTTTTCTTCATCAAGCAGACTGGTTAGCTTTTTTACTCCATGGAAAGTTAGGAATTAGTGATTATCACAATGTCTTAAAACTTGGCTACGATACGGAAAAACTTGATTATCCAGATTGGTTGCAGAATTTACCCTTTTTCTCTCTCCTTCCTCAAGTTTTCTCCCCTGGTACACCAGTAGCAGAAATAACCACCCAAAATTGCGATCGCTTTAGTTTACCTGCTGATTGTCTGGTACATACAGGAACAACAGATAGCATTGCTGCCTTTTTAGCCAGTGGTGCAAGTCAGCCAGGAGATGCAGTGACTTCTCTCGGTTCTACTTTAGTGCTTAAATTACTGAGTGAGCAGAAAATAGATAATGTTCGTTATGGTATTTATAGCCATCGACTAGGAAATTTATGGTTAACGGGAGGAGCTTCTAATACGGGTGGTGCAGTGTTACGCCATTTTTTTAGCGATCGAGAATTAGTTGAGCTTTCTAGACAAATCGAGCCACAACAAGAAAGTCCTTTAGACTATTATCCTCTTCTTAAGCCAGGCGATCGCTTTCCGATTAATGACCCCAATTTAGCTCCTAGATTAGAACCGCGTCCTACTAATTCAGTAGAATTCTTACATGGTCTACTAGAAGGAATTGCTCGGCTCGAAGCTCTCGGATATCAGCGATTACAAGAACTCGGTGCTAGCAAGTTAACTCAAGTATATACGGCTGGGGGAGGGGCAAAAAATGTTGCTTGGCAACAAATTCGGCAGCGTTGTTTACCAGTGCCAATTTTCCCTGCTAGACAAACTGAAGCTGCTTATGGTGCAGCATTATTAAGTTTGAATTGATAAAAAAGACAATATTTTGGACAATAAATAAACATCAAATCCAACTTTATTTTCTTTGCTTCCCTGTTTTTCTGCTTATGCCTCGTACTGCTAAATTAAAATTTGACCGAGGTACTCTAATCCTACATCCCCCACCAAGAGGAAGAGCATGGCTAGAATATGCTACTTGGGATGATCGAGTGGAAAAGTTTCGTATTCCTGCTATCTACTATCGTCCTCTAGTAGAAGCGATGCAACGGGAAGATATCAATTTTGTGGATGAAGCCAAAGAATTCTATCCTCTAGAGCTTAATTCTGGTTTTGAACTTGAACCCTATACCCATCAACAAGAAGCATTACTAGCTTGGAAACAGTCTAATCGACAAGGAGTAGTAGTATTACCTACGGCTGCTGGCAAAACCTATTTAGCTCAAATGTCTATGCAGAATACTCCTCGCACTACTCTGATTGTCGTGCCAACTTTGGATTTAATGCATCAATGGTATGCACAAATGGAAGCAGCCTTTCCTGATATTGAAGTAGGTTTATTAGGAGGGGGTTCAAGAGATCGCACTCCCATTTTAATTGCAACTTACAATAGTGCAGCTATCCATGCAGAAACTATTGGTAATAAATATGCCTTATTAATTTTTGATGAGTGTCACCATTTACCTACGGATTTTTTTAAAGTAATCGCAGAATATGCGATCGCTCCTTATCGTTTGGGGTTAACTGCTACTCCCGAACGCACTGATGGCAGTCATCGCTTTCTCGATTCTCTGATTGGGAAAATTGTTTATCGCAAAAGTGCGAAAGAACTTTCTGGCGGTGCATTGGCACAACATAAGATTGTCTCAATTAAAGTCAAACTATCTCAACAAGAAAGAAGCAAATACGATCGCGCCATCAAAACTCGTAATGATTTCTTACGTCAATCAAACATATCCCTATCTAGTTTAGAAGGATGGCAATTATTTGTTCAAGCTAGTGCTAGATCTCCTCAAGGAAGAAGGGCAATGTTAGCGCATCGAGAAGCTAAGGAAATTGCTTTAGGGACAGATGCCAAACTACGAATACTCATCGATTTAATTAGTAAACATTATCCCGAACGTATTCTAATTTTCACTAACGATAATGCAACTGTCTATCGTATCTCTCAAGAGTTTCTCATCCCAGCCATTACTTATCAAACTCCAGTCAAAGAACGTCACGACATTTTAACCAGATTTAAAACAGGAGAATACAAAACCCTAGTTGCTTCCCATGTTCTTAATGAAGGGGTGGATGTTCCCGATGCTAGGATAGCCATTATTTTATCTGGTACAGGCTCGACCAGGGAGTATATTCAGCGACTCGGTAGAGTTTTACGCAAGGGTACAGAGAAAAACAAACAAGCAATTCTTTATGAAGTAATAACAGAAGATACAAGCGAAGAAAGAACTTCTCAACGACGCAGGGGTGAGAATGAAGAGAGAAAACCCCAAAAAGGTAAACCAAAAGAAAAACCTAAATATAGACAGTTAGAAATTGTTCCTCCCCCTTATCAAAATAACCCTCGTAAGCAATTTAAAGCTGCTGAAGAATCGAAAAAATGGAATGCAGAAGAAGAAAAATAATTAAGTACCTGTGATTACCCATTATCCATTACCTATTACTTATTACTTATTACCTTGCCTCAACAGCAAACTTTTTCAGCAAACCCTACTCATTACTCACTACCCGTGAATTTTTAGCTTTCCATGTCCCACCATAAAGGTAAAAAGGATTATTTTGGCTTAATTTTTGCCAACAGGGAAGACAGACTAACTTCCAGTTACCATTTTGTTGATATTTGATACGATAGCGAATACTTGCTTCAGTAAGACATATATCGCAGGGTTTAGACTTCCTTTTGAACTTAATTTTTGGCATTTGATCTAAAATCCAAATATTTATTAGTCATTCTTTTGTTGCTCGTTTCCTTAGCAATTCAACTATATCTAACGTGAGTTCGACAAAATTAGAAAACAGCAGGAGGTAGAGCAAGTAATCCTTTCAGCTCTAAATCCAGAGAAGGTTTATTCGGCAAATAGTAAGGGTAATTCACTTATCAATGGTATTAATAAGATTCCAAGTAAACCGAAATTTAACATGCTCAACCTGAGAATCAGTAGAGAAAGAGTTAATACTAGTAGCAGTAATAAGACCTATTATAAGAAATAGCAAAGGAACTAAATTTGGGAATAAACGAGATTTATTCATAGTCTAGGCAAATTAAAATTACTACTAGTTTATAAAAACTTGACTAAATCTTTGTATACAGTGAACAATTACGCCCAATCTATCTTTCCAAGGAGCAAAAGATATAGAAGGCAAAGGGATTAATGTAACTTAGATATTAATTAAGGAGAAAAAAAATGACTCAAAGCAAATATCAATTATCTGAAAAAATTGTTCAAGAAATGCTGAATCAGGACTTTTTCCAAGCCCCGAAATTTGAAGGACTCAAAGATGAACGTCGCTACCGTCAAGAGCATCTAGCAGCAGCATTTCGCCTTTTTGCTTTTTATGGGTTTGATGAAGGCGCAGCAGGACATATCACAGTGCGAGATCCTGAACTTCTCGACCACTTTTGGGTGAACCCTTTGGGGATGTATTTTGGTCATATTAAAGTCTCAGATTTGTTGCTAGTTAACCATAAGGGAGAAGTAGTAGAAGGTGATGGATATGTCAATCTAGCAGCTTTGGCTATTCATTCCCAGATTCATTCTGCACGACCAGATGTAAATGCTGCTGCTCATGCCCATTCACTTTATGGTAAAACCTGGTCAACTTTAGGGCGTATTCTCGCTCCTTTAACTCAAGACTCTTGTGCTTTTTATGAAGACCATGCCTTGTTTGAAGACTATACAGGAGTTGTACTAGGTTTAGATGAGGGTAAGCGCATTGCTAGCACTCTTGGAGAAAAAAAAGCCTTAATCTTACGCAATCATGGTTTACTTACCGTTGGTCAGTCAGTAGATGAAGCAGCCTGGTGGTTTATTGCTATGGAGCGTTCCTGTCAAGCCCAGCTCATGGCTGAAGCTGCTGGAAAACCAATCCTAATTGACTCTGACACAGCTCGTTTGACCAGTAGTCAGATTGGTTCTCATCAAGTAGGTTGGTTTAGTTTTCAAGCTCTCTATGAGATGATTGTGCGTCAACAACCAGACTTACTTAATTAAGATTACCAGAGCTTATAAATGCCGATAATGCCCATTGAAAATCGCCAAAGGATACGAATACATAAGAGGTAAATATGTTAACAAATACAAAAATACAGATGGAAAAATTATCAGAGCAAGTAGGCAGAAAAATTCTCAAGGTTGAGAATATAAGTCTTTTAGAACTGAATAAAGAAGAAATTAGTAACTTGTTTAAATCTGATGGAGTTTTGCTGTTTAGAGGTTTTGAAACTGCTCTTGATACCTTTGCGGAGTTTAGTAATTCATTGAGTACCGATTTTCTGGATTATACTGGAGGCGTGTTCAATCGGAAGATGATTAATGAAGAGCCAACTATATTAACTGTCACTGACTTTAAGCATGAGGTTAAACTACATGGAGAAATGTACTATACAAAAAAACCTCCCCTGATGATTTGGTTTTTTTGTGCTAATCCACCCTTACAAGATGGAGAAACTATAGTATGTGATGGTCAGCAATTTTTCCAGGAACTTAGTAGTTCGATGAAAGATTTATTGACTAGGAAAAAATTAAAATTTTCTAGCACTTTAAACAAGTCAGATTGGCAGAAAAAATATAAAACTAATGATTTTAATTTGGTTAAAGAGATATGTAAGAGTAACGGGATGGAAGTCGAAATTAACGAAGATGAATCAATTAATCGTCAATTCATTGATTCAGCAATACATAAAAGTAGGACTGGACAAGATTATGTTTTTATTAATAGTTTATTAGCTGCGAAACATCTAAACCCCGAAATTGTCTGTTTTGATGATGATTCAGCAATAACTGAGGAAATCATGTCAGAACTTAATGAAATTGCTGAAAGAATAACCATAGAAATAAGCTGGCAAAAGGGGGATATTCTGATGATTGACAATACGAGGATTATGCATGGCAGAAGAGCTTTTGAGGATGAGCAACGGGATATCTATATTCGGCTCTGTTCTCCATCATTTCCATTTTAAGGTTTTAGTAGCTTAGACGTACTAAAGTTATCTATTCTGTTCCTTCTCCAATTTTTTGTGATGTAGATGATTTCTATCAAAGCGAGCGAAAAACATTGTCGCTCGATTCCTCAGTTAACAGCAATCAGAGGAGAAAAAAGATGTAGCTCTCGTATGAGTTTGAGTGAAGTAATGACAATCGCGATCAGGCGAAGCCTGCCAGTCAAGCTGGGCGTTTTTCATGGTAGTGGTTATCGCACATTCAAGGAATTCTATCTGACGGGGGTACAACCTCATTGGAAAAAAGCTTTTCCCTCTCTGGTTAGTTATAATCGTTTTGTCGAACTAATGCCCTGGTCGATGATGCTTTTTTGACACTCTCTTAGCTGCGTTTGACTACGCTATCGCTACGCCAAACTAAAGCAAAGAGATTCTGTTAGACCTCAACTGAGGCACTACGGCTGAGTCAAAACAGCCACTACTCTAACCACTAGACTGAAAAGAGACTAGTCGTGCTAGATTACTTTTTTCTTTTGTTTTCGCTAATTAAATCTCTATCTACTAGGGGAAACTTTGTTACCTGTGCAACGGGATTTTAAGCCCATGCCCTATTTGTAGGTCGAAGAAGTCTTGCGAATTAAAAAGATTGTACCATGTTTTACTCAGGGCTAAAGCCCTTGTCTGTTTTTCCTCTCCTGGCTGAAGCACAGGAGTTACCAAACTGCGTTTATCATGTTGCTTCCTGCAGACTAGAAAAGGAGAAGTCACAGGTATTAGTTTTATTGATTCGACTCCTATAGAGGTATGTTGTCCGAGCCGTAGTCGTTCCCATCGCGTCTTTGAGGGTTTAGTCGGATGGAGTAAAAATTATGTTAGTTGGCATTACGGTTTTAAACTACACCTAATTATTAATGAAAAAGGAGAACTACTAGCAATAACATCACTAATATCACTTCTCTAATATTCTTCTCATCTAATTATCCAGAAAAATTCATCTAACAATTGTTATCTTATAGATAGAGTACAAGTAGGTAAAAAGATATCTCTTGTCTAAATATTCAGGCGAAGGAGCGAGAAAAGCAGGAAAATATCCATAAATTAATAGAGATAACTTATCTGCTTATATCTATAAGCATTTAGGCATGATTAGTTACACTTTGCAAAAATATTCTTCTCTCTTTCTTCTCACTTGTTGCTTATCTTGTCTATGTAATTAATTTTGTTTAACTGCTTGCATAAAATTAAAACCTACACAAATGATTATTTTCTTGTCCAGAAAATATTGTAGGGAGCAATTTGGAGGGAAAAAGATGTCTTTATTTATTAAAAAAAATGTTGTCTCTTCTAGTAAACAGAATTTACTCCTTGCTGGGTTGGTAACTTTAGGAATACTACTACCTACTACTTTTTTATCCGCTAATGCTATTGATTTGGGTGATGGGCGTACTTCTTTTGAAAAATCGCCTCGTTTAATTCGCACTGCTGCTAGTCGTTCAAGTGTAGGTAGCCCTTCTAGCTACCAATTTACGATCGAAGTCCCTAAAGATGCAGGAGAAGCACTCAACGCAATTACTATTTCCCCAAAAGGAAATGCTGAAAAAATTAATTTTAATGTCAGTAACAGTAAAGCTTTTATTGGCGATAGTTTTGCTGGTGGAACAGATCTTTCTCTTGCCAATATTGGTGGCAGTCAAATTAATGACTCCAATGAAGTAACTTTCGTTTTTGACCAGCCAGTTCAACCTGGAAATACAGTCACAGTTTCCCTTAAAACCAATAGAAATCCTCGTTTTCCTGGAGTTTATCTATTTGGTGTTACTGCTTTTCCTGAAGGAGAAAATAGCCCTGGTTTATACTTAGGTTCTGGTCGATTACATTTCTTACATAATTAATGAACTAAATAACGTTGGAGAAAAATTTCCAGCGATTCCATTTTAAGGTTAAAAGTTGATTCAAGTCGATCGATTTCTTCTGGGGTACAAAAAAACTCGTTAGCAAGTAAAGTACGTAAAGTACCTAAAGATTCTTGTAATTGAGGATTAAATAATCCCAGAATTGATCGCATACCATCCAGTACAATTAAAGGAGGATTGATAATAATTGGTTCTTTTTTAAACAGACGGGAAAAGATGTGAGGAATATCTTCTCTTTTGAGGATATCAGGCCCTCCTACCGCAAAGATTTGATTTTTGGCTGCTTCCGTAGTAACTGATGCGATCGCAATTCTAGCTAAATCGTCAGTACTAACTATCGAGGAACGATTTTGATTACTACCAATCAGCAAATAAAAACCAGTATCCCGAAATCTTTCGGCTAAAGGTATTAAATTATTGGCAAATCCAGAAGGACGGAGAATAGTATAGTTTAAGCCACTCCTAATTAAATACTTTTCTACTTCCCGTTTAGCTTTAAAAGTAGGAGAATCTTGATAAGTGCGATCGACTCCTAAAACGGAAATAAACACAAAATGTTCGACTTGATTTTCTTTAGCTCGATCGATTAGTTCTATATTTGCCCGATAGTCTAAGGCTTGAGCCTCACTCCCAGAACCATGACTGCTGATAATATATTTGACTCCTTGACAAGCTTTAGCAATATCTCGTTCTTCTCGCAAATCACCAATAAAAATTTCTGCTCCCCTATCTTCTAAATTGTCATAATTAGAAGTCAGACGAACAAAAGCCCTTACAGGCAGGTCTTGCTCTCTTAGTTGTTCGACAATTCTGCGTCCTAAAGAACCTGTTGCACCAGTAACTAAAAACATCTGTTCATTCCTAAGCCCTTTTGTAAATCTATTATAGAAGGGAATTTTGGTAAAGCAGTTTTTATATTCATGGTGAAAATTGACTCTACAGAAAAGATTTTGTCGCCTGCGCAAAGAAAGATGAATTAGACCTGGCGCACTTGGGAAAGTAGAATTGGGGAAGGAAGAAAACAGATCGATCGACTAATCAAAAAGCACCCAGTTCTCAGAGTCCATTTAAAATATTGCCTGTATTTTTGATCAGACAATGCTACTAACTGAAAAATTGAACCAAATCAGCAACAGCGACCGCATTCTCACCATTACGGATGCGACTTGGGAAGACTATGAAGAATTAGACTCGCCAGAATACGATTGCTATCTAATCTCTTATCTAAAAAATGAAATAACAATTATGTCGCCAGGAAGGAATCATGAAAGAATAGCGGAGTTGATTGGTATTTTAATAGAAACCTATTGCCAAAAAGTAAATTTGCCCTACTATCCTTTTGGTAGTACCAGGCTCAATAAGGAGAAAAAAGAAGGTAAAGAAGCGGATACGGGCTATGCTTTTGTTACCGATAAAGAATATCCCGATTTATCAGTAGAGGTAAACTTTACTAGCGGTAGTATTAAGGACTTAACTAAATATCAATACCTAAAAATCAAAGAGGTTTGGCTTTACCAAAACCAAGAAATTAAATTTTACTATCTTCAAGATAATTGCTACTCGGAGATAGAAGAAAGTATTTGCTTACCTCGAATCAAACCAGAAGAATTAATCGAATATATCAATCGAGGTTTCACTGAGAGTCCGTTGAGTATCGATCGCGATTGGAGTGCAAAATTAGCTTCTCAAACCGAGCCTCCAACTACACCAAACTAAAAACTAATAACTAAAAACTAATAACTATATTTTTGTAGCCCGTGATTTGCATTACATTTCGTAAAGTAAGTTACTTTGACCAAGCCCCTTCGGGGTAGGGGTTAGGGTGTGGTTTGTAATTGGTCACTAAAAGCTATAAGCTCTGTCTAATGTGAATTAAACATTGTTCTCAAGAAATTCTAAAGGACGGCTCATATTTTCTGCGAAACCCAAAATACCTCGATCGCGATGTTCATAAAGTAAGTTACCTTGGGAGTCAAAGAGAAAAGTTCCTCCCCGTTGAGTCAAATAAGTATCTTGAGGAACATAAGTTCGCCAATGACTGAGAACTTCACTCATATTGCGTAAGCGTAGAGTTGCTAGTTCAAAAGGACGCTGAAAGCCAGTTCCTCCTGCTAACTTAAAAAATGACCCCTTAATTGGTGGCAAGGGAGTAGCACGAATAACTTCTTCATTATCAATTAACTGGGGTGCTTGGCGATCGCCCTTGTAACCTCGAAAAACTTCAGCTAGAGTACCAGGACTGCCAATTCCTGCACACATTAAAATTAAATTGAGCCAAGAGTTTTGGGCTGTTGAAAAAAAAGGAATTTTCCACGATAAACCTTGATAAAGTGCCAATTGCCGATGAATCTCTCCTTGGGTATCGACAAATAAACATTCTTGAGGAAATTTTGTATATTCGCAAAACTTAAGACCAGAATTGCGATCGCCAATTCCAATGGCACGTACTTCTATTCCCTTATCTTTAAGTTTAGAAGACTCTTTTTGTAGCCACCAAGCATATTCTAAACTGTCAAAATCTCCCAACTGTGACCATATCAATATTAGTAAACGCTCTGTCGAGCCAAGATCACTAAAAATAGGGATAATTTGCCCATCACTAATTCTTAGACGTTTAGTCTGACTCAAAATAGAATAAGCATTCATCATGCAAATATTTATAGCTGCCAAAGGTTAGTTTATGCTAAATCTCCAGCTACTACAAGTTTGACACTATTCCCGAAAGCATATAGCATACCTTTTGGAATCGGAAGTTTTTAAAAGCGGGTAACGCGATTCGAACGCGCGACATTCACCTTGGCAAGGTGACGCTCTACCGCTGAGCTATACCCGCGAAAATTAGTCACTCTTAGTATTATCACTGAATTTGTTTTTTCTGTCAACTAAAAAAATAGCGACAATAACTAAAATTTCCAGTTTAATTGTAGACCGATAATATCCGCCTGACCTTCAAAATTACCTGTCAAAGTCCCGTTAACCAATCGAAGGCAAGAGGCTGTTAACTCCCTACTAACTACGAACTACTTTCTACTCAATCGATCGCTCGGAGGGAATAG
>JBFRWE010000219.1:0-3718 GCA_051439345.1 Xenococcaceae cyanobacterium | reverse complement strand
AGCAAAGCAGGGTTAGACTTCTTGGGATACCATATCCGACAATTTCCAGCAGGAAAATATAGAAGTTCAATACACCCCACCACTAAAGTAAAACTCGGTTTTAGAACCCTCATTACACCCTCAAAGGATGCCTGTAGCAAACATCAACTCGAACTTAAAAGAGTAGTTAGAAAACATAAATACTCCCACCAAGCCCTTCTTATTAAAGAGCTTAACCCAATCATCAGAGGATGGACAAATTACTATCAATTCTCTGATTCACAAACGGTGGGAGAACTTACAAGGCAAGACCATCTACTGTTCCAGAAACTTAGAGCCTGGGCTAAACACCGCACAGGTAACTGGTATGAAGCCAAAAAGAAATACTGGACAAAAATAGGCGACAATAACTGGGTCTTCGCAACCAGGCAAGAGGAAGCGAACCCCTTGCGGTTACTAACACATACTGAATTTGGCAGCAGTTCCACTGAGTATGTCAAGGTTAAGAGTGAAGATAGTCCGTTTAACGGCAAACTGGTTTATTGGAGTACCAGAATGGGACGTAGTCCCGATATGCCCTCTCGAAAAGCATCATTGCTAAAAAGACAAAAAGGGGTATGTCTCTGGTGTTGCCTACACTTCCGTGAAGGAGATATTTTAGAAGAAGACCACATATTAGCCCGCGCCCTTGGTGGCAAGGACAGATATGATAATCTTCAACTACTTCACGGACATTGCCACGATGCAAAAACTGCCCTAGATTTATCCTACATAAGAGAAAACAGCCTCAAGGAACACTTGAAGCACATCAACAAGGAACTAAACAAACATAACTGGTTCTGGAAAGATGACATCTTGTGTATTCAAAGGAAAATCAAAAGGTAGAGAGTCCTACTGACAAAGGTAGATATATTGAGTAGCCGTGTGATGGGAAATCTATCACGCACGGTTTCGGAGAGGAGGGAGAGAGTGGAAACACTCCTCTCGACCTTAATATTCGCTGTCTGGTAGTTCACTATAATATGAATAACAAAGCGCATAACGTCGAGGAATATTATTATAGTTCTAACGATTGAGATGAGAAGAATCAACATAAATTGGCGATCGCATAATCAAGGAAAGTAATTAAACTGGATAGAGATAATGCTTACTGTAATCTAGAATAATCAATTTTTGCGATCGCAAGCTACTTTACAATAAAAAGAAAATATATAACTTAGGGATTGCAGATTTTACAACATTATTTAAGTTCGCCTTAAGCTTAATGTGAACGTACCTTACTAGTAGGAAAACTGCCATATACGATGAATTTTAGTTTGCAGAAATACCAAAAATATCAACAAGAATTATCCCAGATATATCGTATAGACTCTAATAAGTTACATATTTTCCAGACTATTCCCTCTACCAATCCTAAAGCCTGGGAATTATTAAATTCAGGAGAAAATCCGCCCTTTACTGTCATGGCATTAAAACAAACAGTCGGAAGAGGACAATGGGGTAAAACTTGGATATCTTCGGAAGGAGGCTTATATCTTTCCGTAATGGTAGAACCGAATATTCCTATTAATGATAGCTTTCATCTCACAATGGCTACTGCTTGGGGAATTGCAGAAATTTTAAACAATTATGGGTTTCCTGTATTTATCAAATGGTCAAACGATCTAATTTTAAATGAACGTAAATTGGGAGGAATTAAAATTGAAACTCGATCTCGAAAAAATATTATTCAATATGCTGTAATTGGAGTAGGGATTAATTGGATCAATGCTGTGCCAGAATTGGGCATTAATTTAGAATCTTTTTGTAAAGAATATAACCATATTAACTTTAGTTCCGTAGAACATTTAGCAGCTACTATTATTACTGGTATTTTATCTGGTTATCAACAGTATTTTGATTCGGGAGCCAATTATATATTAGATAAATATCAATCTTTGCTCAATAGTTTAGGAAAAAAAGTATATTTAGATAATAAGACTGGTATGATCACAGGTATATTAGCAACTGGACAATTACAAGTTAAGCTAAAAAATTCAAACCAAGCTCAAGATACTATTAATCTAGTTCCAGGACAAATTAGTATCGGTTATGATTAATTTTAAAAATAAAAAAGAGTTGGATTGGCATATCATCTATGACATCCAACCCTGGTAAATTACATACGCGCTAAAGCGGAGATTTTAGATACCATCTCTGGCTTTAACTGTTTCAATTCATCAATATTTAGCCAGCCTTCTTTAACTAATCTGGCAAAATCAAACACGATAGTAGAACTGTTATAGGCATATTTACCATCTATTTCGTGTCTTTTAGTACTTAACAAATCATGTAAGTACCATAAATCTTCAAGCTCTGTAATTGAACTAGCACGCTCTCTAATAGCAGTGATTAAAGCAGAAATTTCTCTTTGATAAGCAGTATCTAAGGCTTGCTTAGCTATTTTTTCTTCTTTGTCAGAGCACCTTACTTCATTAGTCTTTAACATCAATACCAAAATTTTAATTTAATATACGTATTTTGTAATACATATAATATCATCTAATTAGTATTATAAGATAAAACTAATATTAAAAATATGATCATAACAAAATAAATTAATCGCCTTAAAGTTTAAGACGATTAACTTAAGATATTCAAATTAACTATGAGGTAATTAATTACAAGTCAAATCTTGCTGTAATTAATAGTTTATAGTTTTAGTGGTTGGGTTTAAAAATCCTTTTTTAACGGGCTAAATTTAGTAACTCTTTAGGAGATGCTAATAAATCGATCGCGACAAAGAAAATTTTGTTCTCAGAATTAAGTAAGAATCTCCAAGACATATTCATTCCTACACCAGCACCAAACCAAGGAGTTTGGACTTTACCTGTAACTTTGATCTGAGTAAACCCATCTTCAGCAGGCTCAGAAACACCTCTTTCTGGAGCTAACTTAAGGTTGGGACATTCTTCTTTGAAAAATTTGAGTACTGCCTCTTGACCAACAATCGGTCTTTTGAAGGGAGGTTGTAGCGCACCATCAGGAGCAAACAGTTTAATTAATTCATCAAAATCGTTAGCGTTCAACAAATTCATGTAGCTTAGTACTGTAGGATTGGTAACACCCTCGATACTGACTTTAGTTCGCTTCGATATTTCTGTGGGAGGAGCTACTGGTTCGCTAACTCTTTTGAAGTTGCTCATTTTAGCAGGATCAAATCCCATATCAACTACAGTATTCCGTAATACAGTGATTTGTTGTCCTGAATCTAATGCTTGAAGGGCTGCAAGTACGGCAGAAGCGTTGGCAGAAAGCTTATATCCTTCGGGAATAGGTGCCACGATGCCTTGTTCCATCCACTCCCCCAGCTTATACCAAAAACCAAGTTTGATGTTAGGAGTCCAAGTAGCATAAGTACGACAAATGGGGGTGTCAGCACGGTTAGCGAGGTCGCACATTACTTGAGATTGTTCTTGAAAGCCCATAGCCTTAATCTGGTTGAGAGTAGGCTCCGCAAATTGCATATTGGCTGCTCCAGGCGCAGCAACTGTGATGGTTTTACCCATCTCTAAGTAAGCAAACCAAATCCATGCCAGTTGGTCTTCTGCACTCAGCTGATTGAATCTGGCTGTTAATGCTGGTACTGCATCCGCATATAGAGTATTTGGGAATATGTTACGGGCTGAATCAATAGTAAATGACACAGATGTTCCTCCGTTAGGTTGTTTTACCGTCTAAAAACACTTTATGCTTAAAC
>JBFRWE010000218.1:0-4419 GCA_051439345.1 Xenococcaceae cyanobacterium | reverse complement strand
CAGTAGATGGACAAGTTTTTTCCGAAACGCGATCAGGCGTAGCCTGGCACTGCGTGATCGCGACCTAAAATTTTAACTTTGAATGGCTCTGGAATAGTATTTCTGAACTAACAAGAAGGGAAGGAATAAGCTTTATTTATATTTAAATTTAGTTTCACTTGAATTATAGATGTGGTGAAGATTTTGTGGCTAAAAATGCTAAATTATCAAGAATATTTAAACATTGATTGATTTAAAAATAATTGACTACTTTAGCTGAAAACGCAGTTTTAACGGATAAAGATACCTTAAAAGAAGTTATTAACTGTTTGACAGAACATATTTCAATTGGGACTCAAGGTGGTTTTAATCAAACAGATTTATTTAATATTTTAATAGGAGCAGCCAGTAATACTGATACGATAGAAAATACAGCCAAGAAGTTAAAAAAGTGTTGTTCTGGTAAAAATATTAGATATCATTTAGCTAAACTACACAGTTTTGAAGAGTTAGACAACAAGCTAAATCTAGTCTTAATCAGTAAATTACCTCGTCGAATTAAAAAAGGAAATTTAAAACTGGCTATTGATTTAAATTTAATACCTTATTACGGCAAATCTACTGAAAAAGAGAAAGAATATATTTGTCGGAGTCAACCGAAAAATGGCACTTGTTCTTTTTATGAGAGATGCAAGTTTATATGTAATTAGTAAAAATAAAAGACTAACTCTAGCAATTATTGGAGTAAAACCAAGCTATACTGATGTAGCAATTATAACGTATCTTTTGGAAAAAGTACAATCTTTAAACCTAAAATTTAAAAGACTTTATTTAGATAGAGGGTTTTACAGTAGTGCAGTAATAAGGTGGCTAATGGCTTTAGATATACCTTTTATAATACCAGCTATTAAAAACGGTAAAACTTGGGGAATTAATCAGTATTTAAAAGGTCAAAAGAGTTATAAAACAACTCATACTATGAATAAAGGTAAAGATAATGAAGCAACTTTTCCGCTCTGGATTGTCTGCTTGCCCTCGAATGGGGGTAAATATCTTAAAGGGAAACGAGGAAAATTTGGGGTTGAATATTTACCTTACGTAGTTTATAAAGTCACGATAAGTTTAAATTATATCTATCAAGATTACCGTAAAAGATTTGGGATTGAGACTAGCTACCGTCTGAAAAAGCGGATGCGACCGACCTGGAGTCAAACTCCAGGTCGCACGCGCACCAAGCCTATTTGTCGGATTAGAACTACTACTAAAAATCCGATAATTAGATTACTCTATGTGGGTATTTCGTTTTTGCTGGTTAATATTTGGATTTATATTTTATGGTTAAAAATATCTAAACCCAGACAGGGTGGACGTTTAGTCTATAATTGTTTGTTTACTTTAAAACAAATGCTAGCTTTTTTATCTAATGTAATAAATCAAATTTATGAAGTGAGGGAAATAGTCTATATTCCCAGCAGTTAATTAACAGTTATACTCATCTAAAAAAATAAGTTGAATATCAGCACGAGGGTCTGTTTAACTCTTGATACTGGTGCTGATAAGGGATAACTTTTGTCAAAATATGCTCAAATGTCCCATCTTTCTTGAAAAATTTTACATCGAATCCCTCAATTATTTTTGACTTATATTAATTAGAAAATATTCTCGCTTTTCTAATAGTTTTATTCCCCAAATATCCAGGTACTACTACAACTCAAATCATAGAGAATTAATTCAATAAGTAATACTTATGTTTATTTGAGTTTTTTAGAAGATTAGTACTAATAAAAATTGTGCTTAGAAGTCATTTTTTTCTGGCGATCGCGTTTCGGAAAAAACTTGTCCATCTACTGTTAATAGTCAACTTGTCGGTTGTGTGCAAGATTTAAAGGTAAATGAAGGCTGTCTCCCCCTTCCACCCATGTCGCATTTCCTCATCTTCAATGGTAATACGTCGGTTTTTGGCAACCCCTTTTCGCAGTTTGACTTTTCCTCCCTCATCCAGTTCCACATCTTGTGCCTTGATTTGTTGAGCCGTTTCCAGGCTGGAGAAGACCACTGGATGAGACTTAGCATCCTCTTGTTGAGCTAAATGGACTTCTACTTGATGTAATGCGCTTAAGACCATGCCTAATGCCAGATTTTTCTCCTCTGGGTTTTCCCAATTTAAGTCCAATGCTGCTTTCAAACTTGACCCTGCTACCAGGTCAGCTTCCATTTCCCAAGCGATCGCTGTCAACTCCCGCCACGGTACGACGAGCTATCACGCTCAACGCTTTAGATAGAGCGTGACCCAATAAATTATAGGTATCTTCTACCTTGGCTGCTCCCCACAACGGAGAAGAATCCAGGGCAGCTCGCAATTGTCGGGAACCGAACTTTTTGGTCTTTTGAGCCATTTCTACAGTTCGTTCGCTCAATCTTCGGTCAAGTTGATGAATCATCAAAGCTTGTCGAAATCTCACCAGTGTCGCCTGAGAAAAAGGGGCTACCTCACAATCAAGACAATCCAACACCAACTGCCATCGCCGATCCATAGTCAAAGCTTCTATAGCTTCGGCATCGGAAGCTTTAGTATAGGCTTGTAGGATAACCGTCAATGCCAGTTGTGCTGGGGGAACAGGAGGATGTCCTTTCTCCGCTTCTGCATACATCTTAGATAATTCTTCTTGGAAGCTTTCATCAAACAATAAGTGGCGTATTTCCCGCAAAAACACAAACAATTTGGCTCTTTTAATCAGTTTAACGATTTTCTGCTCTTTTTTTGACAATTCAATCGGCGGATTCCAAGTTTCTGGGCGCATGGGCAGATTCTAATTCTGTTAATGAAAAGCTTATTTTACCGCTTCTGCATTCCCCACTTCCCCTCATTGTCTATAAGAGTAATAATTCACTAGTAGCAATCGCGAATTATGTGCAGTTTTTTAGACTCAGATCTTGCACCAAGAAAAGTTGATAGGAGAATGGATAGCTGAAGTGGTTGAAAGCACGGAGATTGCAGTTAGTTCTCTATTATTACTAAAGAACTAATATCAAAGATTAATAAAAACTCCGAAGCAAGAGTAATTTATTCAACCCGATGACCAACTTTTTTTCCATTACTATATAAATCTAACCAACTGTCGTTTAGTTCATCTATGGCTTTAGTCAATTCATCAATTTGTCCTCGTCTAACTACGGCTAAAACTCCATCTATATGTGCTTGACTGCCTGCTTTTCCTAAGTGTTGAAAACGGGAATACTCATTCTCTTGATTAGTTTTGGGAAAAATGGCAGAAGAAGCTTTGAGTTGATAATACCAATAATGATGTTTAGCTCCTTTGGCTTGATATCGTGCCACATAACATCTAGGTGGTGCGACAACCCCTGACCCTTCAATTGCAGACTTTTGCGCCTGTAGCAGAGCAATTGTGGTTTGAATACGTTCTGCTCGTTGCTCTCGTTCTAGTTCAGTTTCTTTTTTGGACATTTTTAAGTTAAGAGGTAGGATAAATTTGTTAGCTTAGTTCTCTAGTATTATAAGAGAACTAACTTGATGGAGCAGATCTTACCCCAAGCCGAAGAATTACTTTCAACTTTGAAACAATTAATGCCCACTATGTATCAACAAGAAACCTTAGAATCTATTTTAGGTCTCTTTCTTCAAGGGCAAGGACATTCTCTTCCTCATCATTGCCCAACTAAATCTGCCAGTGCTATTAGTCGCTTTTTCAATCATTATCAATGGTCTACTCGTTCTCTGATTCGTACTGTTCGCTCAAGTATCTTGAATCTGATTCTCTCCCAAAGAAGAACAGGTCGAAAACCTACTCTCCAAGTTATGCTTGATTTAACTACGCTGGAAAAAGTTGGTAATTTTCCTCATCTAGCCGACTTAGTTCGGGTCTATCACCATAAGAAAGGATTACATATTGTGGTTATGTATTTAGTCCTGGGAAATTGGAGATTCCCTTGGAGTTTTCGAGTTTATCGGGGTAAGGGGACTCCTTCGCCATCGCAACTTGCACAGAAATTATTAAACAATTTACCGAAAATTTTGATTCAATCTTTTCAGATTTATGTTTTAGGTGATACTGCTTTTGGAACCACTAAATTAATTAACAAGATTCGAGGAGATTCCTTTAAACATCACGCGATTGTCGGGATTCCTAACACTAGAACTCTTCAAGATGGACGCAAAGTCTCCGAAATTAAAACTCGTGGGCAACAAGTTTATTTGAATGATTTAGATCTTCCTGTCTTTTTATCATGGGTATGGTTAAAACGAGACGGAAAAAGAGTTCAACGTTTTGTTATTTCCACTAAACCAATGAAAGGTAAAACTATCGCTCGGTGGGGAAAACGTAGATGGCAAATTGAAGGCTTTTTCAAAACTGTTAAGCATCGTTTTAGTCTTCACCGTTTTGGTCAAAAAACTTTACTCGGTGTTTATCGTTGGCTAAT
>JBFRWE010000217.1:0-34638 GCA_051439345.1 Xenococcaceae cyanobacterium | reverse complement strand
AACTTCGGCTGTATCAGGAGAATTGGCTAATTGTGCTAATCTTTCTTGCTGATCTTGAGAGATACAGGATTGAATAATCGTTTCTATATCTCCTTCTAACGAATTAGCTAGAGCAAAGTTTTGTCCTAGACGATGATCCGTAATACGGTTATCTTTGTAGTTATAAGTACGAATTTTTTCGGAACGAGATCCTGTGCCTACTTGGGATCTTCTCATAGAAGTAACCGCCTCTTGTTGTTCTGCCAGTTTTATTTCATACAATTTAGCTCGGAGAATTTGCATGGCTCGTTCGCGGTTTTGCAACTGCGAACGCTCTTCGGTACAAAAAATTCTGATTCCTGTGGGTTTGTGAATCAAATCTACTGCTGTTTCTACTTTGTTAACGTTTTGTCCCCCAGCACCACCAGAACGAGCCGTTTTCATTTCAATTTCAGTAGGATCGATCTTGATTTCTACATCGTCTACTTCAGGCATAATTGCTACTGTAGCCGTAGAAGTGTGTACCCTTCCTCCTGCTTCGGTAACAGGAACTCGTTGTACTCGGTGGACTCCTGCCTCAAATTTTAATTTACTGTAAACGGATTCTCCTTGAATTTCTAAAATCGCTTCTTTAAACCCGCCCATATCTGCCAGAGATTCACTTACTAGCTTGACGTTCCAGTTTTGGGTTTCTGCATAGCGAGAATACATTCTGACTAAATCCCCAGCCCAAATACTAGCCTCATCCCCACCAGTACCAGCACGGATTTCCAACATAATATTTTTATCGTCATTAGGATCGCGGGGTAACAGTAATATTTTTAAGCGGGTTTCTAGCTGTTCTAACTTTTCTTCTAATTCCTCTACTTCCAAAGCTGCCATTTCCTTCATCTCTGGATCGTTAGATTCTTTAAGAATTTCTTTTGCTCCTGCTAATTCTTCGGTGGAATTTTTCCACTCCTGATAGGTATTAACTGTTTCTTCTAGAGAAGAACGAGCTTTAGCTATCTTTTGTAATTCATCAGGATTAGTGGCAATATCGGGATCGCCTAAACGCCGAGTTAATTCTTGAAAAGTTTGTTCGACAGATTTGAGTTTGTCTAATAAATAAGTTTCTGCCATTGTTTTCAACTCCCAGAGAAAAATTTGGTGATCTTATGGTTAATTAAATTTAAATATGAATACGATAAACCCAGCAGTCGCCATAACTAACTGCTGGGTAAATAAAATTAACTAATAAGCTATTTTTCTTGGTTAGAATCAGTACCTTCAGCACTTTTATCAAGCATTCCATATTTACGCAAAAAGCGATCGACCCTTCCTTCTGTGTCAATAATTTTTTGCGTTCCTGTATAAAAAGGATGATTACCAGACCAAACATCAACATGAATTTCTGGCTGGGTTGAACCAACAGTCATCACAACTTCACCGTTAAAGATAACTTTTGATTCTGGATACCAAGTGGGATGGATATCAGGTTTCGGCATAATCGGTTACTTTGTTACTTTTATTATTACTGGACAAGAGTAAGTTAGTAATTAATTCTCATAACTAATAACTAATCTAATTTTATCGCTTGGAGAACTGAGGTGCTTTACGAGCTTTGTGTAAGCCATATTTTTTCCTTTCTTTAGCTCTCGGATCCCGAGTTAAATAACCTTCTGTTTTTAGAGGCTGGCGATTGTTGGGGTCTTGTTGACACAATGCTCTAGCTATTCCTAGTTTAACTGCATCTGCTTGACCAGTTAAACCACCACCATGAGCATTTACTAGAATATCGTAATCATTTTCAAAACCCAGAGTTTCCAAAGGAGTTTTAATTACCTGAAGATAGCCTGGAATACGATTAAAATAATCTTCTCCTGGTTTCCCATTAACAGTTAATTGACCGCTACCAGGAACTAACCGAACTCTGGCAATTGAAGACTTTCGGCGACCTGTACCCCAATATACTACTCGATCTTGAGATTCTGTTGCTTCCATTATTTACCTCCGACAGGAATAGTGTTAATATCTAATACTTCTGGTTTTTGTGCTTGGTGGGGATGTTCTGAGCCTGTGTAAACTTTGAGCTTCGTAAACAGCTTACGTCCTAAAGCATTCTTCGGTAACATCCCTTTCACTGCTTTTTCGACAATTCTTTCGGGAATGCGAGCTTGTAATTGGTCAAAAGTTTCTACTTTCATTCCCCCTGGTCTACCAGAGTGACGACGGTATAGTTTTTGGCTATTTTTTCTACCAGTAACAACTACTTTTTCTGCGTTCACTACAATTACAAAGTCACCGGTATCCATATGAGGAGTAAAGGTAGGTTTATTTTTTCCTCGCAAGATCATGGCAATTTCAGTAGCCAGACGACCTAAACGTTGATCGGCAGCGTCTACAACATACCACTTCTGTTCTAAATTTTCTTTGGTGGGCAGAGGAGTCTTAATCATTTTTTGTACAACATCGATTGATTATATTTAGCAAGTCATTTAATCGGCAAGAATAAAAGTTGGTTGAGTATCAAACCAAACTTGTTTAGGGAAAGGAAATTCAGGATAACCTACTCGCAAAAGACATAATCCTTTGGCTGGAGCAGAATATTTGACTTCTTCTCTTTTTTGATTAACCCATACTTCCGTAAAACTTTCTGGCGATCGCTTTTGTATTCCTACTTCTACCAGCATTCCCACTAGTAGCCTGACCATACCATACAAGAAACCATTAGCTTGAATTTCCAAGTGTACAAATGAACCATTTCGGTAACATTGAGCCACTTGTATCTCTACCCAGGAATGCTTTCTTGCCGAACCTGCTCTTCTAAAAGCAGCTAGATGGTGTTTGCCAATTAGAGGGTTTAGAGCTTCTTGGATGAGACTTTCCCGTAAAGGCTGATGATAATAATGCCAAGCCAAGGAACGGATAAATAAATTTGGGTTTTTATCGGTATAGATGGTATAGCGATAACGCCGCCAAACTGCGGAAAATCGAGCGTGCCAGTTTAAAGGAACTTGGGCAGATGCTCTAATTAGTATATCTTCTGGCAATTTGCTGTTGAGAATTTTTGCCCATTTCTCAGCAGGAATTGGCCCTACATATTCAAAATGAGCAACCTGAGCAGCTGCGTGAACCCCTGCATCAGTCCTCCCTGCACCATGTATAATGACAGGAAAGCCAATAATCGCAGCCAGAGCATCTTCTAGTTCTGCTTGGACAGTTCTTTTTTGCGGTTGTCTTTGCCAGCCGTGAAAGTTAGTTCCCAGATATTGAATGACTAGAGCTACTTTCTGTTTTAAGGAATGAGCGGATTTTTTTTCCTTTGCTTGGGGCAATGACTGCAAATTGTCAGACTGAACACTGGGAATTATATTCATCCCTTACCAATCTTACATCTGTTGAGAAAACATTAGTTTAGACTAACTCAATAATTGCCATTTCTGCATTATCACCACGACGACGCTTGGTTCTAACTATCCGAGTATATCCTCCTTGGCGATCGCCATACCGTTCATTTACTGCTGCAAACAAGTCGTGAACCAGGTTTTTATCGTAGATGTATCCCATAGCTTGCCTTCTGGCTGCTAAAGAGCCATCTTTAGCTAGGGTGATCATTTTTTCTACTTCTTTGCGTACTGCTTTAGCACGAGCTTTAGTAGTCGTTATCTGACCATGAAGAATAATTTGAGTAGCCAGAGAACGGAGTAAAGCCCGCCGTTGATCGGCTGGCAATCCTAATTCTGGCACTTTACAACGATGTCGCATTGCTTTTTGTTCCTTTTTGCTCTATCTTGGTGAGTTAGGTTAAGTTTTTCCTGATTTTTCCTGGGGTAAGGTTATGCCTAAACGCTTACGTAAGGCATCTATAACCTCATCAGCTGATTTCTGACCGAAATTCTTAATTTCCAAAAGGTCTTCTTGGGTGTAATCTAGAAGATCGGATACTGAATTAATTTGCGCCCGCTTGAGACAGTTATAAGCTCTTACTGATAGTTGTAATTCTTCGATGGGGATTTGACTGGTGGGGTCTTCATCCTCTTGATAATCATCTTGAATTTCTTCCAAGGTCAAGTCTTTAAGTGGATTGAATAAATCCACTACAATCCCTGCTGCTTGGGATAGAGCTTCTTCTGGCTTAATGCTGCCATTAGTCCAGATCTCCATGATCAACCGCTCTTTAATAGTCGATCCATCTACACGAGCATCTTCAACGCTGTAGTTAACCTTTGTTACAGGCATGAAAACAGCATCGATTTGGAGAAAATCCAAAGAACTTCCATCATCTCTTCCCCTTTCAACGGCTCGATAGCCTTTGCCCTTTTCTACTTTAAACTCCATCTCTAGAGTTGTACCTTCAGCCAAAGTAGCAATATATTGATTGGGATCGATAATATCTACCTCTGAAGGTAGTTCAAACTGATTAGCGGTGACTGTCCCTGGACCTGTTGATACCAACCGACCAATTTGCGGTTGATTGGTATAGCTTTTGAGGATAATTTCCTTCATGTTCAGGATGATTTCTAAAACATCCTCTCTAACCCCTTCGATTGTGGCAAACTCATGGGTAGCAAAGCCAAACTTGTGTTCTTGCTTATGTCCATTTTTAGCCATACCACCACCAATCCGAATTGCTGTCACTGCTGCCCCTTCCAGATTGGACAGTAAAACTCGTCGGAGAGAATTCCCAATAGTTGTACCTTGACCACGATCGAGAGGTTCGAGAACAAATTTGCTATACTGATGTTGATTTTTGAGAGTTTTAGACTCTACACACTCAATTTGGAACTGTGCCACAGACTGACCTCCCTTTTTGGTTACAGCGATCGGTTGACGATGAGTATTTAGGTACTAGTTTCGAGTCAAAAATAACCAGCATACTCCGATCGCCAAATTTCTACTTTCCTCTCTAGTTATACTCGACGCCGTTTAGGTGGACGGCAACCATTGTGAGGGATTGGAGTAACATCACGGATTAGAGTGATTTCTAATCCTGCACCTTGCAATGCCCTAATAGCTGTTTCTCGACCTGCACCAGGTCCACTAACCATTACTTCAATTTGGCGCATTCCCTGCTCTATTGCCCTACGAGCAGCACTATCTGCTGCTGTTTGGGCAGCAAAAGGAGTGCCTTTTTTCGCACCTTTAAAACCACTAGAGCCTGCTGATGCCCAGGATACAACATCTCCTCTAGTATCCGAAATAGTAACTATAGTGTTATTGAAGGTGGATTGAATGTGAGCAACTCCGTTGGGAATATTCTTTTTCTGCTTTTTTGCGCCGGTTCTTCTTTTTGGTTGCGCCATATTATTTCTATCGTCAATAAATCAATAAATTCATGCTGCTTATTTTTTGCTAGGAGCTTTTTTCTTCCCAGCTACTGTTATCCTTCTACCGCGACGAGTACGGGCATTAGTACGAGTTCGCTGTCCTCTCACAGGTAAACCCATACGATGACGACGACCTCGATAAGTGCCAATATCAGCTAAACGCTTAATATTCATAGCTTCCCAGCGTCTCAAGTCCCCTTCGACTTGATAGGCTGCTTCAATATGTGAACGCAGTTTAGAGACATCTTCGTCGGCTAAATCTCGTACTCTAGTATCGGGATTAACTCCCGTTGCTGCTAATATATCTTGCGATCGCGATAAACCAATCCCGTAAATATAAGTCAGCGCGATTTCCACACGCTTATCACGGGGTAGGTCTACACCAGAAATCCGTGCCACGCTTTTCTCTCCCTATTTTCCTTGTTTACTGGTCCTATTTTTTTCCCTTGGCTCGATAGCACAAACTAACCCTGACGTTGCTTATGTTTAGGGTTACTACTACAAATCACCATGACGCGACCACGACGGCGAATGACGCGACATTTTTCACACATTTTTTTTACTGATGGTCTAACTTTCATGCCTTTTTTGGCAACACTGCAAGCCTATAATTTTAATTTATATTGATCTATTATGTCAAATAATGGAATCCGATCGCCAAATAAATGGATAATCGGGATTAGTTGGTTATTTATTCCGCAAACGATAGGTAATTCTCCCCTTGGTCAAATCATAAGGAGTCAGTTCAACTTTAACTCGATCTCCAGGCAAAATTTTAATGTAATTGCGCCGTATTTTACCTGAAATATGAGCTAAAACATTGAATCCATTATCCAAATCGACGCGAAACATTGCATTAGGAAGAGATTCCGTTACCGTGCCTTCCATCTCAATTAAATCTTGTTTAGCCACTCGATCTATACCTCCAACATTGTTTTTTGCTTAACATCCCTGCTAATTAGCTTTCAACTAATGCTTGCAAAGATAAGGTTACTGCTTCCATAGGCTGATTACCATCAACAGACTTTAAAATACCTCGTTCCTGATAAAAACTAATGACTGGGGCTGTATCATCACGATAAACTTGGAGACGACGGCGAATAGTATCTTCATTATCATCTTCTCTTTCCCGCTCAAGCATACGAGTAATTACAACTTTGTCTGGCACGATTAAGTTAAGAGCGAAATCAGGAGATTGATTCAGATTAGCTAAAAGTTGCTCTAAAAAAGAAGCTTGAGCTAAATTACGCGGAAAACCATCCAAAACCCAACCATTTTTACTATCTGGTTGAGCTAAACGCTCTTTAATCAGATCGAGAATTAACTCATCAGGAACTAATTCTCCCCGATCCATATAAATCTTTGCCTTCTGACCTAAAGGAGTTTGCTCTGTAGTTGCTCGACGTAAAATTTCCCCCGTCGAAATATGAGGAATTTGATAAGTAGACGATAAAGCCTTTGCTTGTGTACCTTTACCTGCTCCTGGAGGTCCCAGAAAAATTAATCTTTTCAATTATGTTACACTTAGAAATAGAAAGAGAAAAAGAGCTTTTAAGGTAGTTAATTCTACTTTTCTCCTGTTTTTCCCCATCTAAGTTTGTGTCCTCCACACTACTAAATTTTGAACAATGATTTTGGTTAAAGCTATTGTTTAACCATCCCCTCATAACGTTGAGAGATGACATAGGTTTGAATTTGTTTGGCTGTATCAATAGCAACCCCTACCAAGATTAGTAAAGAAGTAGCTCCTAAGCCTCTAAAAGTAGTTACTCCTGTAGCTCCCTCTACTAAGGTAGGAACGGTAGCCACAATGCCTAGAAAAACTGCTCCCAACAAAGTTAGTCGATTGAGTACTTTTTCTAAGTAAGAACTAGTTGCCTTACCTGGACGAATCCCTGGGATTGAGGACCCCATTTTTTTTAAATTCTGGGACATATCAATGGGATTAACAATCAAAGAGGCGTAGAAATAGCTAAAGAATACAATTAGCAGTAAATACGTAGCCACATAAATCCAGTTACCTGGTTGGAGAGAAATAGCAATTTCATTAACAACTTGACCTACTCCTCCTTCTGTACCTACAAATCCGGCTAGAGAAGACGGTAAAATCAGCACTGCAGAAGCAAAAATAATTGGCATTACTCCGCCTTGATTTAACCGCAGGGGAAGATAGTTACTTCTTTCTCGATATACTCTTCTACCTACTTGACGACGAGCTGAGATAATTGGGATACGTCGAGTTCCTTCCTGAACAAAAACAATACCGATAATCATCACCAGAAATACAAGCAGTAAGATTACTACTTGTGCCACTGCTTCACGACCACCAGTCTGAGCAAATTCGATCGTGTTACCTAGAGTTTTGGGCAAAACAGCAACAATGTTGACAAAAATCAGCAAAGAAGCCCCATTACCTATTCCTCTCTCGGTAATTAGCTCTGATACCCACATCACAAATATTGAGCCAGCAGTCAAAGCCAGTACTGTTTCAATCACAAACCATAGTCCATAATCATTAGCATAAGGACGAAGTAAGCCAACAGTAAGCCCTGTGCTTTGAATTATTGCCCAGCCCAAAGCTACATAGCGAGTAATCTGGGAAATTTTTCTTCTCCCTGCTTCTCCTTCATTTTTTTGCAAATCTTCCAGAGCAGGAATAGCAGCAGTAAGCAACTGCATAATAATAGAAGCATTAATAAAAGGAATGATCCCCAAGGCAAATATACCCAGAGCAGAAAGACCTCCTCCACTGAAGATATCTAAAAAACCGAGTACGGAACTATTTTGAACTCCTGCAGCAAAAGCATCTCGGTTAATTCCTGGCACTGGGACAAAAATGCCAAAGCGTACCAATATTAAAAGACCAATAGTAACTAGCAGCCGACCGCGAAGCCCGGCTGCTTGAGCCATTTGTAAAAAAGTTTCTTGTGCCGTTGGCGTTTTATCTCGAACCATGAAAGGTCACCTCTATTTTGGTTGGTCGTTTAAATAAGTTATAGACTGGTAAATGTTATCTTATATTAATTTTTTTTACCTTCAAACTTATGATAGTACCAATCACTGTATCTTGTTGACTTACTTAGTGAGTTCGCAACTGCCTCCAGCAGCTTCGATTTTTTGCTTGGCAGTAGCGGTAAAAGCTACCGCTTTTACTGTTAAAGGAACATTTAATTCCCCATCTCCCAGGATTTTCAGAGGACCATCATTGCTGGTGATAATACCCTTGTCCATGAGAGAATCTAAAGTTACTTCTGTATTGGCTTCTAAAGATGAAAGCTTGCTAACGTTGATAATGGTGTAGGATTTGGGGTTAACCAAAGGAAAATATTTTAGCTTGGGTACTCTTCTGTATAAGGGCATCTGACCACCTTCAAATCCAGGCTTGGTACCAGTACCCGATCGAGATTTTTGACCGCGCATACCAAAACCGCAACTAGCTCCTTGTCCAGCAGAAATACCTCTACCTACCCTTCTTCTTCGTTTTTTAGAGCCAGTTTTTGGTGTAAGATTACTTAATTCCATAAATATTCCTCCTAGGACAAAATTAAGCATAAAGATGCTCTAAAGAAATACCTCTCTCTTGAGCCACTTCGGAAAAAGTTCGTAAACTTTCTAAAGCATTTATAGCTGCTCTGGCGTTATTGAGAGGATTATTAGAGCCTAATTGCTTAGCTAAAATATTTTTCACTCCAGCTAATTCTAGAACAGTACGGACTGCTCCCCCAGCAATTACTCCAGTACCAGGAGCAGCAGGACGCATAAATACTTTAGCTCCTCCTGCCACCCCATTACTAACGTGAGTAATAGAACTAGCTTTAGTTAGGGACACTTCTACTAACTGTTTCTTAGCATCAGCAACTCCCTTACGTACAGCACCAATTACATCGGCAGCTTTACCTACGCCGACTCCTACCTGACCTTTTTCATTGCCAACTACGACAATGGCACGAAAGCTCAGCTTTTTACCACCTTTAACTACTTTACTGACACGACGAATTTGCACTACTCGTTCCTGCCAGTTGGTTTCTTTTTCTTTGGCACGGCTTTTTTTCCGCGACTTTGATTTTGCCATAATTAGTAATCCTTTATTACTGTTAATTAAAAATCCAAACCAGATTCGCGGGCAGCATCAGCCAAAGCTTTAATTCGACCATGATAAAGATTACCACCGCGATCGAAAACTACTTTAGCAATTCCTTTTTCTCTAGCTCTTTGGGCTACCAATTTACCTACCGCAGCCGAGGCTTCACAAGTGGCTTTAGAAGACAATTCACTCCTTAAGCTTGCTTCTAGAGTCGATGCAGCAGCTATAGTGTGTTGCGCTACATCGTCAATTACTTGAGCATAAATATGATTATTGGAGCGAAAGATAGATAAGCGAGGGCGTTCTGGAGTACCGTTGACTTTTTTGCGAATACGTCGATGGCGACGTTGGACTGATTCTCTGCGAGAAAGTTTCATAGCTTCTATTTACCTGTCTTACCAGCTTTACGTCTGACCATTTCGCCTAAATAACGAATGCCTTTTCCTTTATAGGGTTCTGGGGGACGTACTCCCCTAATTGTGGCAGCAGTATTACCCACAATTTCTTTGTCAATACCACTAACCGTAATTTCGGTATTTTTTTCTACTGCTACAGTAATTCCTTCTGGCATCTGCATCTCTACCGGTTTACTGTAACCGACGTTAAGAGTTAATTTTTTTCCTTGAGCTTGGGCGCGATAGCCTACCCCTTGAATTTGTAGTTTTTTCTCAAATCCCTTGGATACCCCTTCTACCATATTTGCCACCAGCGTACGCGAAAGTCCATGACGCTGACGGGCAATACGGGAATCATTTTGAGTTACTACTTGCAAAACATTACCATCTTTTTCGATAGCAACAAGGGATGGTAATTCTCTGTCTAAAGTCCCTTTTGGACCTTTAACGCTAACATGAGAATCTTTGATATCTACAGTTACTTTATCGGGGATGGTAATGGGACGCTTGCCAATACGAGACATGAATAATTCCTCCTTAAATTACCAGACATAACAGAGGATTTCACCGCCAATTCCTTGACGTCTAGCTTCCCTATCTGTCATAACTCCATGAGATGTGGAAATGATTGCAATGCCAATGCCACCGAGTACGCGAGGTAAATCTTTTTGTTTAGAGTAGACTCGCAATCCTGGCTTGCTGACACGCTTAAGGGTACTAATCGTGGGTTGACGATTTCTCCCCTTGTATTTGAGGGTCAGTACTATATATTTTCTAAGTCCTTCCCCTGTTTCTTCATAACTTTCAATGAAACCCTCATCTGTCAACACTTTAGCAATGCTCCGTGTCATTTTAGTTGAGGGGATTTGAGTTGATGGATGCTTGACCATACAGGCATTACGAATGCGAGTCAGCATATCTGAAATAGTATCGTTTGCCGCCATTATTCCCTTTTTGTTTATGTGATCCTCAAGATTTAATTATCTCGGAAGGGCATACCCATCTCTTTGAGTAAGGCTCGTCCTTCTTCATCGTTGTTGGCTGTGGTGACGATAGAAATATCTAGTCCCCGAATTTGATCGATGCTATCGTAGTCAATTTCAGGAAAGATTAGTTGTTCCCTTACTCCTAGGCTATAGTTGCCTCTGCCGTCGAAACTCTTAGGACTAATACCACGGAAATCTCGAATGCGAGGTAAAGCAAGGTTAATTAAGCGAGAGAGAAAAGCATACATCCGTTCTCCTCGTAAAGTAACCATTACCCCAACGGGCATACCTTCACGAACTTTAAAGCCAGCGATCGCTTTTTTGGCTCTAGTAACCACTGGTTTTTGACCAGCAATAATGCTCAATTCTGCAATGGAAGATTCCAAGGCTTTGGCATTTTGAGAAGCTTCCCCTAAACCTCGGTTAATAACTACTTTCACCACTTTAGGTACTTGGTGAATATTGGTATAGCTAAATTGCTCTTTGAGCTTAGGGACGATTGTTTCTTCGTAGATAATTTTGAGTGGTTTGACCATTTTTTTATTGTTTTTGTCTTCCCTGGGCTTGGTCAGGGGTTAATCAGTAGGGACGAAGACCGTCCGCCCGTACATAATTTATGTACGGTTAATCGATAATTTCGCCAGTTTTTTTGAGCATCCGCACTTTGCGACCATCATCTTTAAAGGTGTAGCTGATACGGCTGGCTACTTTCTCTTTATTGGAGTAGAGCATCACATTAGAACTGTGAATAGGAGCTTCAAAGGTGGCAATTTGACCTGATTCTCCTTCTTGCTGAGGTTTGACGTGTTTAGTTCTTACATTTACGCCTTTAACTACTACTTTGCTTTTTTTTGGCAATGTTTCGAGTATTTCACCTACTTTGCCTTTATCTCGACCAGAAATGATTTGAACAGTATCCCCTTTTTTAACGTGCATTTTATAACGTTGGGGACTCTGATTATTTTTGTGCTTTGCCATCAGATTACCTCCGGGGCGAGGGAAACAATTTTAGTAAAGTTTTTATCTCTTAATTCCCGTGCTACAGGTCCAAATACACGAGTTCCACGGGGATTATTGTCATTATTAATAATTACGGCTGCATTATCGTCAAAACGAATGCTCATACCACTCTCACGACGTAGAGATTGTTTGGTACGGACAATTACTGCTCTAACTACGTCAGATTTTTTCACTGCCATATTGGGTAGAGCATCTTTAACCACAGCAATAATTACATCACCAATACCACCGTAGCTGGTATTGCCCGTACTGAGGACTCGTAAACACATCAGTTTACGCGCTCCACTATTATCGGCAACATTAAGATAAGTTTGTTGTTGAATCACGGCTATAAAAATTTATCAAATAGAAATTATCAATTACTAGATTCAAGAATTTCCGCTACAGTCCAACGTTTGGTGCGACTGAGAGGTCTGGTTTCTCGAATACGGACGCGATCGCCAATTTGGCACTTATTTTCTTCGTCGTGAACTTTATATTTTTTAGTTTTAACGACGATTTTGCCGTACTTAGGATGAGGAGCGCGGTTTTCAATGGCAACAACAATGGTTTTTTCCATTTTATTGCTGACTACATCTCCTACTCTTTCTTTAACTGCCATAGTTTAATTTATTCCTCTTCTGCTGCGGTCGTTGCTGCTAATTCAGGTTGAGAGGTAGCTAATTGACGCTCCCGCTCAATAGTCATTAGTTGAGATAAACGATGCTTACTATGCTTAAATAGATGGGGGTTTTCTAGACGACGGGTTGCCTGTTCCAATCTAAGTTGAAACAGTTGTTGCTTTTCTTTGACAATTGCTTCGGCTAGTTCCTCATCACTGAGCTTTCTAACATCTTCTATACTAGGTAAAGCCATAGTTTAGACGTAATCCTCTTCACGAGTAATAAATTTAGTTTTAATGGGTAATTTCTGGGCAGCTAAGCGCATTGCCTCTCTGGCTATTGGTTCAGGCACACCAGACATTTCAAACATGATGCGCCCTGGCTTAACGACTGCGACCCAGTATTCAGGGGAACCTTTACCAGAACCCATACGAGTTTCTGCTGGACGCATAGTAACGGGTTTATCAGGAAAAATACGAATCCAAATTTTTCCACCCCGTTTGACATAACGAGTCATAGCCCGTCTGGCTGCTTCGATTTGACGAGAGGTAATCCAGCAAGGCTCTGTAGCTTGGAGGGCATATTCCCCAAAGTTGAGAGTGCTACCTCGGTAAGCCATCCCTCTCATGCGTCCACGCTGCTGCTTACGAAATTTAGTTCTTCTTGGACTTAACATAATTGATACTTTACTTGTTAATATCTATTCCGAGCGGTCTTCAAACTTTTGACGACGACGTTGGCGACGGGGAGCTTGATTTGGTGTGTTTGTGGGAATTTCTTCTTGTCCTGGAATAATTTCCCCTTTGAAGACCCAGACTTTTACTCCGAGAATACCGTAAATTGTCAAAGCAGTCCGATAAGCATAGTCAATATCGGCTCGGAGGGTATGTAAAGGTACTCTTCCTTCTCTTACCCACTCAGTTCGAGCTATCTCTGCGCCGTTGAGACGACCACCAACCTGAATCTTAATTCCTTGTACTTCTGCTCTTTGCGCTCTTTGAATTGCCTGGCGAACAACTCTGCGGAAAGATACCCGTTTTTCTAGTTGTTGAGTGATGTATTCAGCAACTAGAGCAGCATCCGCATCGACACGAGATACTTCGATAACGTTGATACGGATTTGACGCTGATTACCAACTAGCTCTTGCAACTCAGTCCGCAATTTTTCAATTCCACTACCACCACGACCTACAACTACCCCAGGTCTGGCAGTATGAATTTCTAGGTCTATTTGGTCTGCTTTGCGCTCAATTCTGACTTTGGCGATACCAGCGTTACTTAACCCCTTGATTACATATTGTCTAATCAGGTGGTCTTCTTGTAATAATTCTGGATAGCGTTTGGGGTCAGCGTACCAACGAGACAAATGCTCTTTAGTAACACCTAAGCGAAATCCAATTGGATGTATCTTTTGTCCCACAAATATTTCCTCGTTGAAAGTAATTACAATGGCAAATTCGATCGATTTTAGTTCTAGGGTGACTATTCTGTTACTTCTGGAGCAACAGCTACAGTTATATGACAAGTGGGCTTGTGAATTTGGTATGCTCGCCCTTGCGCCCTTGGTCGATAACGTTTGAGAGTAGGTCCCCCATCGGCAAAAGCTTGACTAACAACGAGAGTAGTAGGATCGAGTCCCGCATTATGTTCCGCGTTAGCAACCGCAGAACGCAAAACTTTAAGGATTGGTTCACAAGCTTTGTAGGGCATAAATTCGAGAATAATTAAGGCTTCTCGATATTGACGACCGCGAATTTGATCTAATACTCGTCGTACCTTAGAAGGAGACATACGAATGTAGCGTGCGATCGCTTTTACTTCGTTGGCAGTATCTATTGTCATAGTTTTATCTAATAGTATTTTTTTTATCGCCGAGCTTTTTTATCGCTCTTAGAATGACCCTTGAAGGTACGAGTAGGTGCAAATTCTCCTAGTTTATGGCCTACCATCTGTTCAGTAACAAACACGGGAATATGCTGACGACCATTGTGAACAGCAATTGTGTGTCCCACCATTTGAGGCAAAATGGTAGAAGCTCTTGACCAGGTTTTAATTACTTCTTTTTTATTGTTGGCGTTTAACTTCTCTATCTTGGTTAGAAGACTATCAGCAATAAACGGCCCTTTTTTAAGTGAACGACCCATAGTGTTTTAGTTAGTAGTTAGTAGTTAGTAGTTAGTAGTTAGTAGTTAGTAGTTAGTAGTTAGTACCGACCCCTTAACTCTCTAGTTTTCGAGTTGAGCTCTAGCGACGACGACGAACAATCAATTTGTCACTCTGTTTTTTCTTCTTGCGAGTTTTTAGACCCAAAGCTGGCTTACCCCAAGGAGTAACAGGACCACTTCTGCCAATAGGTGCGCGTCCTTCACCACCTCCATGGGGGTGATCGCAGGGATTCATGGCACTACCTCTTACTTGGGGTCTTCTGCCCAAATGTCTAGTTCTACCTGCTTTCCCTAATTTGATATTTCTTGCTTCTACGTTACCTACTTGTCCGATAGTGGCATAACATTCTTTGCGTACCATGCGTACTTCTTTAGAAGGAAGCCCAATAGTTACATAGTTTCCTTCTTTGGCCATGACTTTAGCCGCCGTACCAGCAGCCCGCACAATTTGACCACCTTTCCCTGCTTTGAGTTCTACATTGTGGACAGTTTCCCCTAAAGGAATTTTGCTTAAAGGTAAAGCGTTACCTACTTCAATGGGAGATTCGGGACCTGAAACAATAGTTGTACCAACTTTGATACCCACAGGAGCTAAAATGTAGCGTTTTTCTCCATCTTCGTATTGCACTAGGGCAATACGAGCATTGCGGTTAGGATCGTATTCGATCGCGATCACCTCAGCAGGAATATTGAGTTTATTGCGTTTAAAGTCAATTTGGCGATAGAGACGTTTATGTCCACCACCTCGACGGCGACTGGTAATTACACCACGATTATTACGACCTTTGGCACTGTGTTTAAATTTGGTGAGGGATTTTTCTGGTTTACTTTTGGTAATGTCGGCAAAGTCGGAAACTGTCGCTTGCCTAGTCCCTGGGGTGTATGGTCGAAAAGAACGGATACCCATAGTTACTGATGAATTGCTGATTTTTTCGTTGTTAAGGGAGTAAGAAATAGGTTATTCTTCTTACTCGTAGTAAGAGTTAAGTTATTAGACTTCTGGGAAGAGAGTGATTGAATCTCCTTCTTTAAGGGTAACGATCGCTCTTTTGTATTGGGGTTTGTAACCAATAAATCTACCGACTCGACGCTTTTTGCGAGGCAGACGAAGGGTGTTTACTTTAGTAACGGTTACATCAAATAAACTTTCGATCGCTGCTCGGATTTCTGGTTTGGTTGCTTTGGGCAACACATCAAAAACATACTTGTTTTCTTCGAGTTGGATAGTCGCTTTTTCGGTGACAATCGGTTTAAGTATTAAGTCTGCTAAATCGCGAGGGTTATACTTAGTCACTGTATACCTCCTGTATTTTTACCAAAGCTTCTTTGATGATCACAATTTTGTTAGCGTGAAGCAAATCAAGCACATTAAGGTTAGTTGCTTTAATTAATTTGACGGTACTTATGTTTCTGACGGAGAGATACACATTATCAGGAATATCGTCTAGTATTAACAATACTTTCGCTGTAGCTTCTATTCCCCAACGTTCTAAAGCGGAGATAATTTCTTTAGTTTTAGGACGAGCTAGCTGTTCGGCAAAATTCTCGACGATAATTGTATCTTCATTCCGACTGTTTAATGCTGTTCTGAGTGCCAAGCGTCTCTCTTTACGATTCATCTTGGTACTATAATCTCTAGGTTTGGGTCCAAAGATAACACCACCACCGCGCCAGAGAGGAGAACGGATCGAACCGGCCCGCGCTCTACCTGTGCCTTTTTGTCGCCAAGGTTTGCGTCCACCACCGCGAACTTCTGCTCTGGTTTTACTGGATGCTGTACCCTGACGACCATTATTTAGTTGTCTAACTAAAGCACGATGAACAATATGTTCAGCATTTTCTTCTTTGGCTACTTTCAAGTCCAGGGTAGTCTCGCCGACATCTTCCCCTTGCCAATTTTTAACTACACAATTAACCATAATTTTTGTTGCTATGAATTGGTTGTTTTGTACTGGGTTTAACCCAAATCAACAAACCTCTATTTTTTACCAATAATTTTACTGGGGATGATATTGACTAAATTTCCTGGTTTACCTGGTATTGCACCTTTGATCAAGAGTAGGTTTTGTTCTGCATCCACCTTGACTACCTGAAGCTTGCGGATAGTCACTTGTGTTCCTCCGTAGCGACCAGCCATCTTTTTCCCTGGATATACTCTTCCTGGAGTAGTTCCTGCCCCTGTAGAACCTGGTAGACGATGGTTTTTAGAACCGTGAGTCATATTACCTCGTCTAAAGTTATGACGTTTTTGATAACCAGCAAAACCACGACCGATAGTTTTTCCACTTACGTCAACAATTTCCCCTGAATTAAACAGATCTGCTTTAATTGCTTGACCAAGTTCATAGTTGGCAGTATCCTTCGTCCGATACTCTTTGAGATGGCGCAGAGGAGAAGCACCAGATTTGCTCAAATGACCTAACTCTGGTTTTGTGATCGTTTTTTCTTTGACTTCTTCGTAGCCAATTTGGATGGAGTTATAACCGTCAGTTTCTTTAGTTTTAATTTGCGTAACGATACAGGGTCCTGCTTGTACCACAGTGATGGGAATTGCAGCCCCCGTTTCACGATCGAATATTTGGGTCATACCCAGTTTAGTGCCGAGAATACCTACAGACACGGAAATCAGCCCCTTTACTTGCTAGACAACATTGGTGAAGGTTGAGCTCAAATTAACGGCTCAAATTTATTAGCTGCTAAACAGCAAAAAAACATCTTGTCTTGAGGAAAAAATTTTCTACTAATTCACAGAATCATTTCCACTCTTAGCTGGTCGCTATGGACAAGATAGTTAGCAGCGATAAGCTTTTAGGTTTTTTCTAAAGATTACAACCAGATTAATGGCTGAATCGCCTTAAATGCCTGGTTTTTTGCTTAATTACCCTCTGTATCTCAAGACTTAAGAAAGAATTTTCTCAGTATCTTTTGAAGAGGAATACCAGTTTGTCACAATTTACTACCACCATCACAAGCTCTTACGATTTGCTTTAAAGAACAAGAGAAAAAATCCAAATGACCAGTTGGTTTTGGCTTTATTCTTGGTTGTGTTTTTGTGAGCAGCACAAGTGGTGACGGTAGATTTTTAGTCACAATCACATATTATATATTGTGATGGCTAAATTTGACAAGCTATATAAAACAATTTAAGGCAATAGTTTGGAGATAAGCGATCGGGCGAAGCCTGGCACTTCGTGGTCAGCGACAGCACGGCTCGGAACGAGACCGCGCCTTACTAGCTTACGCTAATCGAACCAAATTAATTTTGTTTAGGTGCTTACTACTTTCAAAACTATTACTTTTCTGTGTTTATCTTATAATCAAGACAAAAGTTTTAGATTTTATACAGAAAAGATATGCCCTTAATTACCACTGGTAAATCGTTTATTCGTGCCTTAGAAAAAGAAGGTGCATTAGCTACTTATATACCCTTAGAAGGAGGAGCAGAAGGACGCTATCAGAGACGTTTGCGAGCATCGGGCTACAACACCATCAACATAACAGCTAGAGGTTTAGGAGATCCAGTTGCTTATTTGACTAAAGTTCATGGTGTCCGCCCTCCTCATTTGGGTAAAAAAGATATTGGTCAAGATGCAGCCGTGGGTCAGAGATATTATGTTCAACCCATTGCTAGTTATGAGTTGGAAAATCTACCTGCTGATTCTAAAGGTTTGGCTTTATGGATTATTGAGGGGCAAATTTTATCTACTCAAGAGATTGAATATCTGGTTAACTTACCCAAAATAGAACCCAAAATCAAAGTTGTTTTAGAGATGGGTGGTGAGCGTTATTTCCGTTGGGAACCTTTGGCAAATACTTTAGCAGCAGCTTAGGATAGGAATAGCCGAAAAAAATAAAATAAGCAAGGGAGGCAATATGCTAGAAAACCGCGATTATACGCTGATTATTGATAAAAGTGGCAGTATGACCCGCAAAGATCAAGCAGGTGGCAAAAGTCGTTGGCAGATGATGCAAGAGTCTACCCTCGCTTTAGCCAGTAAATGTGAAGAATTAGACCCTGATGGTATAACTATCTATACTTTTTCTGGTCGCTTTAGACGCTATGACAATGTAACTTCCGAGAAAGTAGAACAAATTTTCCAAGAAAATGAACCTTCAGGCAGAACAGATTTAGCTGGAGTTTTGCAAGATGCTCTTAATGATTACTTTCAGAGGAAGGCATCAGGACAAACTAAAGCTAATGGCGATACGATTTTAGTCGTAACTGATGGAGAACCAGACGATCGCAAAGCTGTAATGCGAGCTATTGTAGAAGCATCACGAAAAATGGATAAGGATGAAGAATTGGCAATTTCTTTTATCCAAGTAGGCAGCGATTCTGATGCCACCAAGTTTCTTAAACTTTTAGATGATGAATTGCAGGGTGCGGGAGCCAAGTTTGATATTGTCGATACGATTACAATGGATGATATGGAAGACTTTACTTTAACAGAGGTTTTAATGAATGCCATTGTTGATTAAAACTCTTGCTCTCATTTTGTCAAACCTTGGTTAAGTAAGAGGTAAAGAAGAAAGAGGAATGGTGTATTAAATGAGTGAAATGGATGAATTACTAGCACAACTAAAAGCTGAATATGAACAGGAAAAACCACCATCATCAAAACCATCCTCATCAGCTACGCCATTTACTCAGGAATCTAAACAGAAATTAGACGCTCGGCGTAATAAACAATTAAATAGTTTATTGTCTGATTTGAAAGCAGAATTTACGGGAGAAAAACCGCAAAAGCTAGATAACCCTCCACAGAAACCAGCAAAAACGATTTCTGCCACTCCCTCTTCTGGTAATCGATCGACTTCTACTTATAACGATCATTTGCTCAAAGATTTGCAAGCAGAATACAAGGCAAAAGAACAAGAAGAACAACAGCGCAGACAACAAAAACTGAGCGAACAAAAAAAGCGAGAACAAGCCAAAGAAAAAAGACGCAGAGAAGCTTTAAGGCAAGAAGCACAGGAATGGTTAAAAAACCTCAATCTTAATTCTGACGAAGGTTTGTGGTTTGAAGAGTTTTCTTACTCTTATGATTCTAAATTAGAAGCAGCGATCGATTATCTGCAAGCAATTCGAGAAACCCGCAGACTAGGATAATTTACAGTAGGGGTTTGGCAATGCCAAACCCCTACTGAGCGATCGATATCCTAAAATATTGGTGTTTATCTGCGTAAATGCTGCGGACTATATCATACTTACCTTGCCAAACGAGAAGTACAATGCCAACTCAATTCAATTTTTTTCAACACTGGTATCCTCTTTCCCCCCTTGAAGACCTCGACCCGCAAAGACCAACTCCTGTTACCATACTAGGAATGCACCTAGTTATTTGGAAACCTCAATCTTCTGGCACATTTCGCGTATTTTTAAACCAATGTCCCCATCGTCTTGCACCTTTGAGTGAAGGAAGAATAGACGAAGATACAGGGAATTTGATGTGCAGCTATCATGGTTGGCAATTTGACGATCGAGGAGTTTGTACCCGTATCCCCCAAGCAGAAAATCCCGATCTAATTAGCAAAAATAAAGCTAATTTGTGTGCAATAGCTTTCCCCTCTCGTCAAGAAAATGATTTACTCTGGTTTTGGGCCGATCCCCAATCAGTCGAACAAGCCGAGCGAACTCCATTACCTTTGTCACCCCAAATAGATGCAAGTCAAGGTTTCGTTTGGTCTTCGATAGTGCGAGATTTAGAGTATGATTGGCAAATTTTAGTAGAAAATGTTGCGGATCCTAGTCATGTTCCCTTTGCTCATCATGGCATACAGGGCGATCGCCGACAGGCAAGACCGATCCCCCTAACAATTTCTCACTCAGCAGTTGATTTAATTGAAGCTACGACTGATGTACCTTTTAAAACTACCATTACTTTTGAACCACCTTGCCGTTTAGAATATACGATCGCTTTTAGTCAAGAAAAACAAGTGGGACTTATTACTTATTGCATTCCCACTACCCCAGGCAGATCGAGAATTGTAGCTCAGTTTTCCCGTAATTTTGCTCAAAGCCTTAATCGCTTTATACCTCGCTGGTGGGATCATATTCAAAACCGCAATCTAATTCTTGATGGGGATATGATTCTTCTCAATCAGCAAGAATATTTGCTGCAACAAAAACAAAGAACAGAAAGCTGGAAAACTGCCTATCAATTACCTACTAGTGCAGATCGTTTAGTAATTGAATTCCGCCAATGGTTTGATAGATACTGTGAGGGAAAATTACCTTGGCAAGAAGTGGGACTGAGTGAGCAGAAAACGCAAGTTAATAATAACCGCAAGCAGATGCTCGATCGCTATCATCAACATACTCAGCATTGTAGTAGCTGTCGCAGTGCTTTAAAAAATGGGCAACGCTTACAGGTAATACTCTTAGCTTACTTTATTCTGGCTGTTTCAGGGGTAGCTTTGATGCCAGATGCAATACGATTCAAATTTGGTTTACCGTTGATAATTTTGGCACTTTTAGGTTTATCAGCTGCTGCTTGGCTCAGATTTTGGCTTCAGCCCAGATTCTATTTTGTAGATTATCTCCATGCAGATAGGTAGGGATCAACCTATTTACTCCTTAAAAAATTCCCAGTTAATTGTTAATGATTGTTATAGTTAGCAAGTTGATTTCTAACTTCTGGATTATAAAGCCGTAAATAATTCCAATAATTGCTAAAAACTCCTTCTACATAGTCTTTAGTTTCGGGAAAAGGAATTTGTTCAATGAATAAATCGGGGTCTTTGAGGCTATATCTTTTCCTCCAGCGAGAAACATTACCTGTACCTGCATTGTAACTAGCGATCGCTAGTAAAGAATTCTGGTCGTATCTTTGGTGATTGTGAGCCAGATACCAAGTGCCAATTTTGATATTATCTTCTGGTTTAGTCAAAACATAATCTGGCAAATCTGCCTGTTGGGCAACCCATGCAGCTGTATTCGGCACAATCTGCATTAAACCTACTGCACCAGCCCAAGAGCTAATTTTGGGGGCAAAACTAGATTCTTTTCGTATCACCGAAATTACCAATAAAGGATTTATTTCTTGCTGCTGAGAATTGTCAATAATTGCCTGTTGGTAAGGGAAAGGAAACAATCCATACCAATAAACAGAGTTTTTTCGGAGGGATTGCCATTTTTCTTGGTCTTGAGGGGTTTCTCGTTGAGCTAAATCCCAAATTTGTTTAATTCCTGCTGAATTTTCGCCTAATCTAACTAATAATAGACCTTCGAGAAATTGTTCTTGAACAGTTAGACTCTGAGGGTCAACAATTTCTGACTGTAATATTGTCCAAGCATCTTCATATTGACCCAAGAGAAATAATTCTGTGAGTACTTCTGAACCTACGGGTAGAGAAGAATTAGTAGGAGGAAACTCTAAAGGTAAATCCAACTGACCGACATTCGTAAAATCCCCTACATCCCAACCCAAAGCTACAGCAGAACGCCAAGCATAATAGGATTGAGGAGCATTAGTGATAGTTTGCTCAAAAGCAGCTTTAGCCTCTTCGTGCTTACCTAGTTGAGTTGCCCATTTTCCTGCCCAAAAAGTAGCTTTAGGCAAAATATCTATAGAGGAATTAATCTCTAGAATTGGTTGTATCTCTTGCCAAGCTTGGTCAACTTTAGCTCCTTTAGCTAGTTTTTGGGCCATTTTCCAGCGATATGCAACTGTTGCTGCCGAGCGAGGATAATCTTGTAAGACTCTATTTCTGGCTTGATTAGCTAGTTCTGGTTGTCTGAGGGCATCGTGAATTACCGCTTTAGCCAAAAGAGCGGAAGGAGCGCGCTCGCTAAACTTCTCTATAACCATATCAAGATAAATAAGAGCTTCTTTTCCTCCAGAAATACTGGCTAAATACTGTAAAGCAAAACCTGTTTCTCTAGCATCATGAAACTCGGTAATTAATTTTTGATACCATCTTCTGGCATCAGCAATATTTCCATTGAGATGAAATCCTCTGGCTGTCCGATAGAGATTACGAGGGTTTAGAGGAGTAAAACGATAGGCATCAGCAGCTTTACGATGTTCTCCCGATCGCCAATAACCATGAGCGATCGCTTCCCAGTCTTCTGGCTTTAATTCGGCGGGAAATTCTAGTACCAAACGATCTCTAAGGGGATTAAGGTCATTATCTTGACTGTATTTAGCTAACCAAAGCAATAATTCAAAATTATCGGGCTGATGGGGTAAAAGTTTGCGGGCTAGTTTTTGATTGAGGGGATGATGAGGAAATTTGCTTGATAACTCAGAGAACAAGTCAGCTTGAGATGGAGATAAAAGAAAAGAGGCATTAACCACCAAAGGAGAATCAGGATATTGCTTAATTAACTTTTGAGCAACTTTTTGTGCTTCAGCTTGCTGATTGCTTTGTTGATAAGCTTGAGCCGTTTTCAGCAGAATATGAGGGGCAAGTAAAGGGTATTTTTTTTCTAACCTGTGTAAATACTCTAAAGCAGATTGTCCTTTATTTTGTCTGAGTAAATCTACAGCCAAAAGATAACGAGCGCGATAACTATCGGGGGAATTTTTTTGAGCGGTAATTATTGCTTGTAGTTGGGCTGCTCTTTGGGTAGGAGAGCTTGAGAGCAGAGGTAAAATAGCTGATGGTTGTTCTTCTTGTTGACGATGAGTTAATAGATGATTAGCTAGAATTCTTTGGCTTAATTCTTGTCCTTGGGGAGTCAGTTTGACTAGAGCGATCCCCACTATAGCTACTAATATTAGTCCTGAACTTAGCGTGAACCAAACCTGCTTATTTGTTCTCTTCTCTTCTTGCTTAGGCGGTAGTTTGTGTTTCAACATCGCTAGTATTAAGTAATATTACCAAAATAAATTCCCAGTATTAAAACTAGGTAATAGAAGTAATTACGTTCAGATACTTACCCTGTTAACTGATAACCGAAATGGAACTAAGCCGAATTTTCCTCCGTCTTTGCTCATGAACAATACATTAACAATATTCTATGTTTTCTCTTAAATACTTTAAACCAGCTACTTCCCTAATTAGTGTTCTAACTATTAGTGCTGCTGTTATTACCCCTATGGTTAATTTAGCTCCTGCTTCTGCTCAACTTTTCCCCTCTGATAGCAGAACAGAGAGATATGATAGAAACCGTATCTATTCTCGCACTGTTATCCCTGCGGGAGTAGAAATTCCCGTAGAGTTTGAAAAAGACAAAATTTTGATTAGTCAAGGTGAAACTGTATCTATTACTCTGACTGTAGCAGCTAATATTAGAGACCGTAATCGGAATACTCTCATTCCCTATGGCAGTGAAATTTCGGGACAAATTAAACCAGCAGGGGCAGGTGCTCGCTTTGTGGCTGAGGAATTAATCTTACCTGATGGTACAACTCAGTTTATCAATGCTGATTCTCGAATAATTACCCGTACCGAAACCGTTGAAAAAGGAGCAGATGCAGGAGACATTTTAACTGGGGCTGCTATTGGTAGTGTTGCTGCGGTAGTTTTAGGGGAGCTTTTTGGTGACATCAATGTTGCAGAAGTTATTGGTGGTGCAGGACTTGGTGCTTTAGGGGGATTGTTGCTCGGAGGCGGGAAGGAAGTAGAGTTAATCTCTATCGATCCCGAAAGAGATTTAGATCTAACTCTACAATCCGATTTGGCTTTGCGGTAGAAAAATCAAGAATTACTTAACTAATTATTACTTAACTAATTGTTAATAGTTAAATTATTTCTTCTACTTTTCATTTATCAATTACTCGGATATTTGAAAAATAAATGTTACCAAATCTCCTTTTCCTAAAGCAATGCGATCGCCCGTACGTAGTCGATGACGATTACCGACAAGCAAAGGAATGTGATTAATGTAAGTGCCATTAGAACTACCAACATCTTCAATAAAGTAAGCGTCTCCTTCTACTCGAATATCAGCATGAATGCGAGAGACAACATCTGAGTTCGCAAAACCTGAAACATCAATATCTGGAGGAATTTGGCTATTAGGTTTGCCAATATGAATTACTGCTAAACTAGGCGGAATTTCGATAATATTGTTGGTCTGAACGTGTAAAAGTTTGGCAGTCTGTAATTGTAGCTGGGTAGCTGAACTTACTCCAGACATGGGAGGGGTAAATGGTTGTGGCTGGGCAACTTTCTTGGTTTCTGGGGCAGGAAGAGAGAATGGTACTTCTATTTCTTCTTGTTTAGCTAACTCTTGTGGCTCTTCTGGTAATGATGGTGGAGAAGAAAATAGTTCTCCTGCTGATTCATTTTTGGTTGAATCGGAGAAAGTTAAGCTTTCCATGGAATTAACCAAATCTAATAATTCTTCTGATTCGGATAATTCTGGTATTTCTTCTAAGTCTTGTTCTGATTCTTCAGCATCCCAAGGATTGTGAACAACAAATTCAGATGGTTCTGGCTCTTTTTCCTCGATATCTTCTTCTTGCCAGGGCATTTTTTCCTGGGGTGTAGTCATCGGGTTATCTTCATCTTGATCCCAAGGACTTTGAAGACCAGAAGATGGAGTTTCTTGGGCTACAGGTTGCAATGTTTCTGTTGCTTCTGTATAAGTAAGTTCTGGATATACTTCTAAATTGTCAGCCATGTCTTCAGCCATGTCTTCAGCCATGTCCCCAGCCATTTCCATTACAGGCTCGATCATTTCTACTTGTAAGTTAAAACCACACTGACCACAAAAGGTAGCGTCAGTTTGTACAGATGCACCACAGTTAGGACAAGTAGTTGTTTGCGGTAAAGGTGTATAACAATTTTCGCATTGTGTAGAACCATCAGGATTTTGATGATTGCAATTTGGACATATAATCATAGTATTTTAAGTAAATATTCCTTGCTACCTAGCTTGCTAACAGAAAAAAGCTCAAAAGAATTATTTAGCTTTTTTCTGTTAGTTTCAAGTTAACTTGATGTTTGCTCTTCAATTTCTACACCAGCAGCAGAATCTAATAACCACCAAAGTTCTCCTTGGGGTTGAATTAGGCGAGATGGATAATTTTTCTCATCTGCTTCAGTTGCAAAAACTTGTTTGAGAGCAGGACGTTTATTTTCTCCAGCAACTACAAAGATAACGCAGCGAGCATGGTTAATGAGAGGAACTGTAAAGGTTAAACGAGGTTGTCCCTCTTTATTGCCAACCGTTACCCAACTATCTTGGACTGCTAAGGCTTCTGTATAGGGAAATAGAGAAGCTGTATGTCCATCATCTCCCATGCCCAACAAAATCACATCAAAAATAGGAAAACCTCCCTCAGCAATCTTAAAATATTGACGCAGTTCTTGTTCGTGGTTTTGAGCATCTATTTGGGGATTTTTGGCTGCTGTCGGCATAGGATGGATATTAGTTGCGGGGATATCAACTTTTTCTAACCAAGCTTGACGAGCCATTTTTTGATTACTATCTGGATGATCGGGAGCTACATATCGTTCATCACCCCAAAATACTTGAATTTGTTGCCAGGGTAAAGATTGATTGGCTAAGGCTTCGTAGATTGGCTTGGGAGTACTTCCCCCCGCAAGAGCCATCGTACATTGTCCTCTTTGTTCGATCGCTGTGTTGATTTTTGTTAATAATAATTCAAGGGATCTTTGGGTTAAAGCTAATTTATCTGGAAGAATTTCAACAAATTTTTTCATTGCTGGAGTAATAGATATACCATTCATTGTGTCGATTCTAAAAGCAAAAAACTCTAATTAGGTAAAACTTAAGCATATATTAGCCAGTAATTAGACGAGTTAACACGAGCAAGTTAAACTGATCAAAAAACTAATCAAACTGGATTTATATTTTTAATTTGAATTGGTGTTTTTAGCTCATCTCCAAAACATACAGACATAAAATTCAAGGAAAAATAATGAATACTTCAGCAATGTCTCCCTTTACCTCTTTATCTCTTAAGTTAATCGGTGTAATTTTAATACTTTCTTCTCTTTTAGACTATCTTACCTTGGCAATTCCCTTTGAACCTCTGAGGGCAGAATGGCAAATTAGTTTTACTGGTCAAGTTGTCGATCGAGGTATAGTTCCTATGGTAGGAATCGCTTTTCTCCTCGTCAGCTATTGGATTGAAACCAGTGCTGGTAGTACCAATAAAAAACCTACTTTTGATGTAAGATTGCCAGTATTTATTCTTGCCAGTTTGATGGGATTAATTTTTCTGCTCTTAGTACCTCTCCATATTAATAATTTGCGAGAAGCTCAGTCTACTGCTATTAGTCAAATCAATCAGGGTGCAGGGGAAGCAGAAAACCGAATCAAGACTCAATTCGATCAGCTAAATGTTCTTGCTCAAGACCCCCAGCGTCTACAACAACTAAATAACCGTATCCAAGAAATTGATACTGCCATCAATAGCGGTCAAGTTCAAGGACAAAGACTCAATCCAGAGCAGCTACAAAATTTAAACCAAACTAAACAACAATTACAAAATTTTCGCGAACTTGCTCAAAATCCAGAAGCTTTAGAAGCAAGATTAACTGAACTACAAACTCAACTTAGAGACCAAAAAACAGAAAGAGAAAATAGAGCCAAAACAGAAGCTTTAAAGCAAGGCATCCGCACTGGTTTAAGTAGCTTAATGCTTGCAGTTGGATATATTGCCATTGGTTGGCTTGGTCTCAAAAAAATGGGTAAACCTCCTGTCAGTAACAAAAAAGCTGCCGTTCGTTAGCGAAAAAGTTTTAATTATCTTTTTCCTTCAAGGCAAAGGGCAGAAAATTTGCATCTACTCTTCTTCTGCCCCCTTGCGTTTAATCCTCCTTTTATGTAGTTCGATACACTAGGTAAGAGAAGCGGAGCGAGATCATAAAAATCTCAAATTCTGTTCTCAAGAAATGTTGGTTTTGTGATAACTTAGCTTGGTATAATGGTGCTTTGAGCAAATTAAAGATAACTTATCGATCGCCAGGGAAATTTTTAGATCGAGGATATGACAAGTTTTTTGGTGATACTAAACACTATACTAAGTATCAGGCAGAATAATTAATTTCAGATTCATTTAGAATGGAGAGTCTGCGCTCGGTGCTTCAACGCTTTAAGCAGGATTTAAAGAACGACCTTATTGCTGGTCTTCTAGTAGTTATCCCCTTAGCTACTACTATTTGGCTATCTATTACTATTGCCAGATGGGTGATTGATTTTCTTACTCGCATCCCTAAACAACTTAACCCCTTTGATGGTTTCGACCCATTTTTAACCAATATTCTTAATTTTTTGGTTGGGTTAGCCGTGCCTCTATCATGTATTTTGATTATTGGTTTGATGGCACGGAACATTGTCGGACGATGGCTACTAGATTTTGGCGAACAGTTTTTACAAGCAATTCCTCTAGCTGGTTCTGTTTACAAAACTCTCAAACAAATCTTAGAAACTCTCTTAAGAGACTCTAAAACTAAGTTTCGTCGTGTAGTGATGCTGGAATATCCTCGACGAGGAGTCTGGACGTTAGGATTTGTGACGGGAAAAGCAAGCAATCATCTACAATCTCATCTTTCTCAACAAATGCTCAGTATTTTTATTCCTACTACACCTAACCCTACTTCTGGTTGGTACGCAATTGTACCTGAAGAAGAAGTTATTGATTTATCTATTTCGATCGAAGATGCTTTCAAAGTACTGATTTCTGGAGGGATTGTTAGCCCTGAAAACTCTGCGGGTATTCCTCTTCCTACAGCCAAAAAATCTCATAACAAAATACCGATAGAAACTTCTCTAGGCGAGATAAAATCTTCTATCTCTTCTCTAGAAGAAGAAAATTAAGCCAGATTTTCTCGCTCTCTCTCATATCTCCTAACTTTCTCCTATGTCACGTAAACAACCCCGCACTATCGCCCGCGAGTTAGCACTATTAAGTCTTAGCCAAATCAAAGTGAGTAGTTCAGAACAACTAGAAAAGCAAGATTTAGATAGTTTAGTCTTAGCAGCCATTAGAACATTAACCACAGAAACCAAAGATATTCTAGAAACAGCAGCAGCAGAAGTAAAACGGGGTAGCGATCGCTTATTGAAAACAGAAACCCATGCCAATAACCTCAACAGTGCCAAAGCTATGGTTCAGGATGCCATAGAATTAACCCAAACAGCTATTAATCGCCTGGGAGTAGCGGTAGAACTCCCAGAATTTATTCAGATAGCCAATAGCTACGAAGTAAGAGAATATGCCCTAGAAATTATTGGTACTGTTCACCGCCGACGCAAAGAAATTGAGGAACAAATTGAAGAATCTATGGTGGCATGGCAACTAAATCGTTTACCCCAAATCGATCGTCATATTCTCAGTATGGCAGTAGCAGAAATTTTGTTTTTGGAAACTCCCCTTAAAGTGGCAATTAATGAAGCGATAAAATTAGCTAAACTCTACTCTGATGAGGAAGGACATCGTTTTATTAATGGGGTATTAAGAAGAGTAAGCGATCGCTTAAATAAGTCCAAGTTGAAGATTTAAAGCAAATCATTAGAAATGGAATGTGATGGATAGCACCCAACCCCAAAAAATTGAATAGCACTAAGGGAAAAGATTGGGACGTTTTCTATTCCCTATTACCCATTCTCTTTTCCCTTTGAACCAATACTTGATGTCCTGAATAAAAACATATTGCTATACAAATAATTTTGAGAAAAGTTAGAACAAGACCTTACTAAAATTAAATTTATGGCATAAATAACACAATATTAATAATGAAATAAGTGAATGTTCACTATTTTTTCTCAATATTGTTAATATAATCCATGAGTTTTATAGTCGTCACATTTGTTACAAACTAAGTATAAGTATTGAAATTTAATATAATTAATTTTTGTTCTAAAATACCGCATTTTTTTTAAGTAAAAATTCATGTTTTTTGGCTAAAAAAGTTTTTTTCTTCCGTAAAAATAACCAAATTTATCCGTAAACATAACTATTTTTTGCTTTTAACGGTTGAGGGTAGATGTTATTGCAGAGTATAACAGCAAGGTATTAGTAAAACTTGCAAGCAATTAAGTCAAAAATTACCGCAACCGATTTATGCGTATATTAACTATTACTTGCTGTACTTTGGTCTTTGTACCAATGTCAGGATTAAATGTATTAGCAAATTCTATTTCTGAAGACAGTAATAAATCAGTTTCTTGGACTACTGATACTGCCTCTTTGACTACTTTAGTTGCTCAAACTAATCCAGAATTACCTACAACGGAACAAACAGAAGTTAGTAGCTCTTGGTCTGAATCTGATTCTGTAGATAAAGATAAAGTTCGTAACATACTACAAGAACTAGAACAAGTCGGTAATCTGAATTTTCGTCCCAATCGAAGCACCCCAGGCATTACTATTTCTAATCCCTATGGTTTTGGTGGAGACGGGGGTAAATTTTTTGTTGGTGCTAGTTTTGCCTCTGACACTAGATTTGTTAATTCTCTAGACAGTGATGGTGGGATGGGGTTTGGTGTCGCTCTAGGTAATGCACGTAAATCTGTTGGTTTAGAGTTGACCTACACCATGGTTAGTTTTGGTAATAATCGAGATTTTGGTACTGGTGGTTTCAGTGCTAAAATACATCGCGTAATTGATAACAGTACTTCCTTAGCCTTTGGCTATAATGGTTTTCTTAACCTTGGCGATGACAATGATTTTGAAGACACGATTTATGGGGTTGCTACTAAAATTTTTCGGACAAGAAAAAATCTTAACTCTGCTTTTAGTCGAGTTGCCGTTTCTGTTGGTTTAGGCAATGGCATATACCGTACTTTTGAAGCATTTCAAGATGATGAAGAACAGATTAATGTATTTGGTAGTTTGGCTTTTCGTGTCGCTCAACCCGTAAGCTTGATAACTGAATGGACAGGTAGCGACTTAGCTTTCGGATTATCTGTTGCTCCTTTTAAAAATATTCCCTTAACCATTACTCCAGCCTTACGAGATGTTGCTGGTGGTGACGATAGTATTCATTTTGGTTTGGGAGTTGGTTTGGGATTTCCTTTTTAATTTTGTAACCTGGGAGAATTAATATGTTTACTAAAAATCAAATTTTGATGGGTATCATCGTGGCTACTATTGGCAAAGCAATTAGTATTGCTCCTGTTAATGCTTGGCCCGATCCATCCCCCGTACAATCTAATAATTTTGTACCTGATGATCCTACCATTTCCTCTTCTGGTTTATTCGGAATAGGTGGTGGCGGGGAAAGTAGTACTGGTGGTATTTCTATCCCTCCAGGTATGAATCGTCCTAGTAAGGCTGCTTCTGGAACAAATTCTGGTGGCTCTAGTAGTGGTATTGCTGGTGATACTAATCCTTCTGATACGTCTACTGCAAGTGCTGGTAGCAATACTAATGGAACAATTACTGTTGCTGATATCGCTAAATATTTTGCTGCGAGTATCGATCGATCTTTAGACGGAGCAAATACGTCCGATGTAGCACAAAAGCCTCTACGCATTGTAAGAAGGAGAAATAGTGCCAGTTGTCCCAATCCTTCAATTGCTCGCCCTTCTGAATCATTAGACGATCTTTTAAGCCAATCTGAAGAGTTTCTAGAGCAAGTAAATAAACTAAAGCCAGAAAATAGTGTTTGGTAAAAGGAGAAATTCAATGAAGCTAAAAATTTTAGGTATTGCATTGGCAACCACTGGATGTTTTCTGAGTTTAAGTCAAACTACTCATGCTCAATCTGCATTACGTAATGACGGCATTCAGTTTACCCAAGACACTATTATTGAGTTTGAATTTCTTGAATCCCATGGAGCTTATCAATCAGCTTTTGGTGTGATTGATTTGGATTCTTGTCAAAGTAGCTATGGTAATGTCGATTTAAGCACTTGCCAAAGAACTCCTTTACTAGTGGAAGAAAAAGCCTCAGACTTTCCTGAGAGTGTGGTTCGTCGCTCTACCTACGAAGATAATGAAAATCAAACTCAGGATTTTTTGGGAACTCCTGGCAATGCAGTTCCTCATCCTCTGGCTGAGTTTATGTTCAAGGCAGGAAAACGCTATGCTTTTTATTTAGAATCTTCTTTCAACGGCGTACCTGCGGGAATAAAGTATTCTAGTGCTATATATAATCCTCGCGATAGTCAACAAGCTATTTTTGTCGATAACTTGACTCCTGATACTTTACAAGCAAGACGTAGAAATACCCCTGATATTGAACTCGATCCTCAACTTGAACAAGAGTTGGGTAAATTAGTTGATGGTGGTATAGTAATTCGCTGGGATGATACTGGTTCTGTCTTAGTTCCTCAAGCTCAAGAAGATACTGACTTCGATGATTTTATTATTGGAGTTGGTGGCGAATTGGATTGTTATTAGTAGAAAATTCGGGAGTTTAGTATTGAGGAGATGGTTACGTTGTTCCAGTGAGAAAAATATCCACTATTACTACCAATTACAGTTAAATAATATTCAGACAAGAAATCTAGTCACCACTTAGTAGCTTGTCGATCGTCTATACTTTAGTTTCTATTTTCAGTGATGGCGATATTACAACTGGAGACTGCACTTACAGTTGCACCATCAGCTTGCATCTGGATTAAAATTGATTGTGGTAAGTGGTTTGTATCTACATTATCCTTTACTAAAGAGACACTTCCTTTTCTTGGAGTAGGGTTACTTAGCTTCCATTTAAAAGTTTTGAGAACATCCCATGTTGCTTTTTTGGTTTGATGGTCAAAAGATTTAACGCCAACTAAATGAGTAACGAATTCAACAGATTCTCCTTTTTTTAGTCTGTAGTCTGCAGGTGAATCTTCAAAGACAAGTTCAAACTCTTTCGTAATTTTGGGGTTATGATAGTGATGTCGAAAATGACAGCGATCGCAGTTAACAATATCCCAGTAAAAAGGAAACTCATCTGCTCCTTCATAATAGTATCCTCCTTGGGGTGGATCGTTGTAAGGTGTGGATACAATTTGGCCAGACTTATCCGCTATACCATGAGGGTCTTCTTCAACATAACTAACCCAGTTGAAGTGATCGTACCCCATCATAGATGCCAACTTCTCTAATTTTATTTTTTCTCCTAAAGCTTTTTGTGGTGAAAATCTGGCAACAATTCTAGAACCTTTTGTTTCAAGAGTTATTGCTTCTTCGTAGTTAAAAGCAGTGGGATTTTTTTGATAATTATCTAGACTCTTATTATTCCTAATCTCGGTTGCTGAATTCAAGCACTCTTTTTTGTGAATGTTCTTTGTTGCCGATAGTAGAGGTTCTGCGGTGAAGGAAATACCCAATAAACTAAGGGTGGCTACTAACGAAAGAGTTGCTTTGGTGAATTTCATAGTCAAATTTACTAAAAATCAAATTTTCAAACTGCTTGTATACAACGATTAGGGATAAATTACTTAGATGCTTGTTCCCTCATCGTTAAATATATTATGACTAGTAATATTACTTACGTCATTACCCAGAAGTAAACTTTATTGTACTTACACACAAGCAAGATTTTTAGTGAAGATACGATAAATAGTAAAGATGAGACTTAATTTTTGTACGAAAATTCATCGAGTTGTGTTGGGGAATAGGTAAGTAATTGTCAAATTTATTCAACCCAAAGTATCTGTAAGCGTTGAAATAGATATTATATTTCTGGTCTAAACCATTAATTCTCTTAGATTTAAAACCAATAACCAATAGCAAAAAATAAATATCTAGACAAACTAAAAATAACTTTTGCTCATATTTTTAGTACATTTCAATCTTGAAATATTATTTTTATTGCTAAATATGAAGACGCCAACAATACTGATATCTCTTAGGTGATTTGGGGAATGATATATAAGGATTGCTTAAACTATCAGTTAAATTAATTAGGTAATTATAGAAGTGTTTAAACTATCTAACTTATGGTTAACCAAAGCTCAAAAGGTTTTCTTGGCAAATACTTTTGAACAATACTTAAAAATAGATCATTGTGCAGAAAATAAGCGGATTAAAATAATTACTCAGTTTTATCCTCCCGATTTTGCAGCAACGGGTCAATTAATTCAAGAATTATCGGCACAATTAAGTACACAAGGAATAGAAATTAGCATCTTTACTGGACAGCCAGGATATGCTTTTAGCAAATCTCAAGCACCAGCACAAGAACAAGTAGATAATTTAAATATAAAGCGATCGCGTCTTACTAAATTGTGGTCAAAGCGTATTCGTGGCAAAGCCTTAAACGGAGTAATCTTCTGTATTCGCGCAGGTTTACATATATGTCGTCATCACGACAAAAATACTGTTTTATTATTAACAACTGCACCTCCATTCTTGTCAATCTTAGGCTATTTTGCTAATCTCTGTTTTGATTTACCCTATGTTTGTTTAATCTATGATTTATATCCTGATGCAGCTACAGAATTAAAAGTAATTTCTCCGCAACATCCTGTAGCCAAACTATGGGACAAAATTAACAATTTAGTTTGGCAAAAAGCACAGGGAATCATTGTTCTTAGCTCAACTATGAGAGAGAGAATTATTGCTAAACATCCTCAAGTAACTGATAAAATTTCTGTTATTCATAATTGGGCAAATTCTGAGTGGATTAAACCTATATCTAAACAGGAAAATTGGTTTGCTCAACAACATGGAATTAATAAAAAATTCACTGTATTGTATTCAGGAAATTTAGGTCGTTGTCATGATGTGGAAACAATTTTAGCAGCGATTAAACTATTAAAAGATGATCCTATCCAGTTTGTCTTTATTGGTGCAGGGGCAAAACAGCAAATTTGCATTGAAACTGTAAAGAGTCTTGGTTTGCAAAATTGTCTCTTTTTACCTTATCAAGATAGAGAGAATCTCCCCTATTCTCTAACTGCCTGTGATTTAGCTTTTGTTAGTATTGCTCCTGGTTTAGAAGGCATAGTTGCGCCTAGTAAACTATATGGCATTATGGCAGCAGGAAGAGCGATCGCTGCCATCTGTAACTCTCAATCCTATCTTCGTAATCTTATTACTAATGCAGGTTGTGGTGCTTGTTTCGATCACAACGATAGTCAGGGTTTGGCTGATTTTATTCGTTCTGTAGCTGCCAATCCTGCTTTGACTATAGCTATGGGACAAGCAGGACGTAAATACTTAGAGGAACATTTTACTCCAGAAATTATTGCCGAGCAATACAAAGAGGTTTTACAGTCAGAACAAGATAATAT
>JBFRWE010000216.1:0-7555 GCA_051439345.1 Xenococcaceae cyanobacterium | reverse complement strand
AAAGTAAGCTTATTACTTTCTATATCTATACAGATATCGTGCCTCAAGGAGATTTAGTAAGAAGCTTTGAGCCAACCAATAGCCAAAATCTAGTTTGGACAAAATTATGGCAAGAAGTAACCTGGGCAGTATTGCGTCCTCGCGATAAACAAAGACTGCCATTCAAAGCAATGGCTAACGACACAGAGCCTTCAGAAATCGAAAAAATCTGGAATCTTCTACGAGATAAACCAAATTCAACAAGGTGGTTGGACTCGGCGACGCAGGTTCGCCGTCCCCCACCTTCAAAAGTATCATTATCAAGCACTTATATGTTGGGAGCGCAAGCTAAAAACAATGAGGGCGTGCCGTTTACCGATCTAGCGAAAGATAGATTTTTGCTCAATTTCTGGAGTTATGTGGCTCGAATTTACCTACCCTTAAAAATAGATGCTAAAGGCAAGCCTGAATTATATGGCTATGCGATCGCCATTCCCGATGTTCGTCATTTAGCTGCTTTTTGCGAGCATTTTCCTGCCATCTTGCAACAAAGAAAAACTGAAGAACTTTGGGGTAAACCTCGTAGCGCGATCGTTCGTAACTTAGAAGAAACGGGATTAGATTCATTAGGCTCAATTCATTCTTATCTATCTCAAATAAAGTCAGAATTAAACATAGACAAACTACTATTTGGTATAGATGTTTTTCATATATTCAGACCCCAAGATAAACCCCAAAGCAAACCCCAGATACTGAGTATTAAGCGTTATCTACCTCACAGAAATGCGATCGCCGAATTTACTCAATCACAAGATAAGCTATACGATCCCCTATTTTGCCAACAATATTGGCAAAACTTAATTCGCGATCAACCCAGAATTCATGGATTTTACTCTCTTCTACGAGACTTGCCCAGTGCTAAAACTATTAAAAACGATTCATTCTGTCGAGATTTCCGAGCTGTATTTCATTCTAAAAACTATCCTATGGAACCAGAAAAACTTGATGAAACAAAATCTGACGGTGAAATAGATTCCGATACTAGCAAGTCAACCAAAACTAAAGTTATTTCAATAGAAAATTTATTGCTACGCCTTTTAAAAACTTACACTCGACATCAACTAGAACATCGATTCAAGCTGAAGTGGAATAAAGATTGGGACAATCACAAACCAGAAGATTTAAAAAAGATAAAAGCTTATCAAAATTATAAAGAAAAGCGAAAGCAAATCATAGTAGACCTTCATCATGATTTTCGTCGCCCTCGTCAAGACAATGAATTTTTAGCTTACTTTGCTGGTAAGTTTACCGATCTCTATCAATACATAACTACCGAAGAGTATTTATTACTTGCTCAGCTAATACAAACCCAACCAGAGCAAATTCGAGTTCTGTGTTTATTAGCATTACCAGCACTTTAAATTATTTATAGTTGCCAAAAATAGTATGACAGAAAGCACTTCAACAAACGATTCCAATAAAGTTAATAGATTAAATCTTTTTGCGACAATTTTGAGTTATGCTGCACCAAGCGCAAATCACCACAATAAAGGAGATGATACTAACAAGACACTTCAGACGATTTCCAAGCAAGGGAGAGATTACGCAATCATCAGCCCCTATGCCATTCGCGAGGCTCTAAGACAAATTTTGATCGACGAAGGATTACCTTGTAATCGCACGCGGGCGAAGACTGCGGGCGCACCGATGGTCGAATATAAAGCCTTTCCCAACGCTGAGAAATATGCCGATGACTTTTTATTTGGTTTTTGCGTAACTGACAAAACAGCGATCGCTAATAATCCTGATTTACCGCCTAAAAGAGATAGTATCTTTAGGAATAATATGGCAGTTGGTTTATCTTCTAATATCAATGTCCATTTACAACAAGCCCCTAGAAATACCGAACACAGTCCTTGGAATAACATTAGTGAAACAACACTACTTTACAGACAAATTAGCTACACTGCCTATCAGTATCCATTTGCCCTATCGCGATTGGACTGTATTGCTAAACCTAATTGGACAAAAGCATTGATTAATGCGATCGCAGAACTGAGCGAAGTAGCTGGTGGCAAAGGTGTTAGCTATATCCAAATGTATCCCAGAAGTATTATTGCCCGTCTCACCCCATGTCGAGTTCCAGGTTATGATACCTATGGATTCAATGAAGAGGGAGAATTTAAGGAACTAGATAGACTGATTGATAATGAGCTACCAGGACAGGAATTTTGGTTGGGTGGAGAAATTGTTCGTCAGATGCCTCTAGAAATTAAGCAACAATTAGAAACCAATAAAGTTAAATTGAACAATAATCCCGAAACCCTTTTAGCAGAAATATCCCAACAGTTTTTATCCGAAGAAGAAACGTAATGGAGACGCTCTGGCTGCACGTTCGCGCTCCATTTGCGAGCTTTTCTTCTTTGAGAACTGGTACTTATCGGGATACCATGCCTATAATGCCTCCCTCTGCTGCTTATGGATTAATTCTCAATCTAGCTGGAATCGAAATGCGGGGTAGTCTCAAAAAAAGCATCACACCAATTCGCTCCAACCTGCCTACTATAAAACTAGCCTTTGGCAGAGTGGCAGGAAATAATAGTGAGATAAGCGTTCTGCTTCAAAATATGCACAGTTACCCAATCGGTCAGACTGGTAAGGAGCGTAAGGCAAAAACTCATGGAAACAAGTACTGGATTGAACCGACTTACCGAGAAATCATCGTTAACTTAGATATGATGCTTGGAGTACAAGCCGATTCCGAATTAATTTTCCACATTTGCCAAGGATTGAATGGTGAATGCGCTCGCGCTTTCTATGGTTTTCCCTTTGCAGGAGATAATAATTTTCTATTCGATAGAATCGACTGTTTAGAAAAACCTCTTCCAACTCATTGGTTCGTACAAGTTAATTCAAATCTTGAACTAGAGCCAGGTGCTATAAATTTGACAGTTGAGATCGACCGTAATAACCCCAGTCAAACAAAAAGCCTTCTCTTTTCTGCTACCAAGAATGCTATGACTTTCATTCCAGATGGTGAATGGCTATCAATGTTTGAGAAGGCAAATAGTTAGAGTCAATATTTTTTTGCAAGGATCTATGATTGTTTTGAAATAATAATGGAAAAAAGAGGCTCAAACCATTTTCCTGTAAGGGTTACATCGAAATAATTTTTTGTAGAGGTGCTTGAATTTGCTCAAAGGCTTATGGATAAAAGGTTTGAAGTTAAAATTTATAAATTTATTATTCAATTCATCTCAAAATAGGTATACTACAATCATGGTGCATGTAAAATTGTCTACAAGTCCATACCAATTGGGCTTTGCAGATTTTGCCCTGCAACCACCTTAGATGCCTTATGGCGTTAAGCACAGAAAAACATATGTGAAAAAGAAGAAATTGAAGAAATTCTGCAACCACCTTAGATGCCTTATGGCGTTAAGCACAGTTTAGTGATGACGAGCAATATTTTCCTGAACCTGATTCTGCAACCACCTTAGATGCCTTATGGCGTTAAGCACTAATTTTGAGGTAGTCTGACTCATTTTATTATTCACAGACTACAAATAAACATTAATTAGTCTAGAACACCGATTCAGTATTCAGAATCCAGTCCCAATCTGAGATTAAGGGAGTTCTCAAAAGGTGATATTTCGTTGGCTGAATATCAAAAAAACTAGTTTTTGGCATTACTGAATCGGTGTTCTAGAAGCGAATTTCCAAAATTGTAGATTATGATATGGGGGTTCTTATTTAAATTTTGAATGAGGTAAATTTTGAAGTCCTAATTCTTGTTGATAGTTGATTGGGTGTACTCAACAATCCGATAAAATCTATACTTCTTATCTCATAAGGGTTTGGAAGTTTTCCAAATCGAATAATATAAAAAATTTTAACTTATAAGTAAAAAAGTAATTAAAATTTTAACTTATGAGTAAAATATTTTGCATTATGCGTAAATAAAGAGGGCTGAAATGCTTTGTTTTCGTTCCGAACATTCAAGCTTATGAGTAAAACGACATGTGTGTCGGTTAAACCATAGCTGAAATTTCAGGTGCTATGTAGGGTATCTCAAGGAGTTTAAATGAACTCCTCCTAATTATAAGAGATGCCCTTATCCTTGAGAGCATGGGTTTTAAACCCCGCCCTTTAGGGCGTATTAGGTTTGTCTTGATTCTCAACAGCGTGATTGGATATGCTCTCTGACCGAGAGCATCCCTCACGCTCAATATACTGCTTAATTTTAGCGATTGGTGCGCCACCACAGCTAACAGCAAAGTAACTAGGACTCCACTTGAGAAATTTAAAAAAAAGCAGTCTAGACAAGCAATTAGATTCGCGAAAAATGCTTTGAGCCTGCACTCTCAATCGGTTAAACTAGCTAAGATTGGTCATGTGCCGATGGCAGTAAGTAGACCACTACCTAGTGAAAATTTGGAGTTGCTTAATACTATTGAGCAGTTAAATTTTAAGATTACACAACTTGAAAAGTATTATTTTGAGTTATTGACTGTCTATAATGAATTACTTGCTAAACTTAATAAGCCAACTTCTTCTCAATCTAAAAAAGAACAAGATATATAGCATTTACAAAACCATGTTCAAATTTCAAACCATGCCCAGGTTAAACTGGACATGGGTAACTTATAAATCAATTAATTATCGACAGGAGCCTAAAATTTTGTACATATATTGCTATTGCAGATTACAAAGAAGTGTATCGCCCTGTTCGTGGGAGAACGTCACCTTCCATCAACCCCTTGACTAACCTTTGCATCCCATCCTTGGCAGTTTCTGGATCTAAAGCACCATAAGCAACTCTTAAATAGCAACCATCATTAATACCAAAAGTGCTACCAGGAATTGTGGCAACTTTATATTGTTCAATTAATTTTTTTGCCAACTCTAAATCAGATATTTCTGTATTTATTTGCAGGAAAAAATAGAAAGCACCTGCTGTATTAGCCACAGTACATATTTCTCTAATAGCAGTAAGTCTATGTAAAAAATCTTCTCTCACCAGATTAATTGCTGGTAAATATTTTTGACAATAACTAACACCAGCCTTTAAAGCCCCTAAAGCAGCATATTGAGAAATAACAGGAGGACAAATCAGGTTAGTATCTTGAACTTTTTTGACGGGCATTAATAAATTTTGAGGAATGACCATATAGCCAATTCGCCAACTAGCAAAACCATAGGCTTTAGATAAACTAAACAGAGAAATAGTATGGTTTTCACTCTTGAGTAAGGAAGCAGGGGAAAAATGTTCTACTCCATCATAGGTAAAATATTCATAGGCTTCATCACTGATATGATAGATTCCTCTTTCCCGACAAATTTGATTTACTTGGGCTAAAACTGAAGATGAATAAACTACTCCTGTAGGATTGTTAGGAGAAATAGTTACTACTGCCTTTGTTTTACTGGTAATTGCTTTAGCGATCGCTTCTGGTTGTAGTTGATAGTTTTCATCTGTAGGAACTAATACAGGTTGGCAATTTGCCATAGTAATTGCCATTTCATGATTAAAATAATAAGGAGTATTAAGAATAATTTCGTCTCCAGCCGAAGTAATCGCCAGAATGGCATTCATAAACGCCATATTACTTCCAGCAGTGACGACAACACAGTTATCTTGCTTGATTTCAATATTGTTTTCAACTTTTAATTTAGTGGCGATCGCCTTGCGTAAAGCAGGGATGCCCTCTACTTCCTGATATACATGATTAGCTGGATCGGCAAGAAAATCTGTTACCGCAGCGATCGCTTCTGGGGGAGGAGGATAAGAAACGACTCCTTGTCCTAGGGAAATAGTCCCTGGATTTTGACTAATCCACTCACCAACTATAGGAATTAGAGGAGACTGAACCGCCTCCATTCGAGAATTTGAGTTTAATTTTTGATAGTTCATGAAAAAACCTTAATCATAACTATTGTAGGGGTATTCCATGGAACACCCCTTCACGTTTGAATAGCAATCAAAAAATGCATTTACGTTACGACAAATTTGGATAATTCGCGTAATCCCCTAAAACTTAAACTTCTGACTCCGAACTCCGAACTCCAAACTCCGAACTCTAATTACACTGCTCTCCCAGTAACAAAAAACGACATCCTGCCGAAGGTTCATCTCTGATCATATTTTTGATAGAAAAACCTTGATAAATATCTTCAACCACATCTCCTCGATCGCTTAAATCAAATCTACCAGTAATATCAGCTTGGGGGTCAAAATCTAATTCTCCTGTTTCTCGCTCTACGTCACTAATATTTGTTAAAGCAGCCTTAATAACATCCTCCGAAGGAGACTGGTACTGAAAAGCAAGATCGAAGTCTACATTACGTAATAAACTGACAAAGTTATTCAAGTTTTGTCCACTACTAAAGAAAGTATGTAAAGTAGGAGGATCGTAATTGACTGCTTCAGAAACTGCTTTGGTAAAATCTGCCGATTGGAAATTTTGATTATTACTAGGTAAAGAACAGTATTGCTGCACTAGTTTGCCTCGATCTGCCGAACCACGACCATGAACTCCAATTACAAACCCATTATTGTCAAAAACTGGTCCGCCACTCATTCCTGGACGAGTTTGATCGTAATAAAAAAGGCTGTAGCCATTTTCCCCTTCACTCGGTTCGATTTTTTGGGTGATGGGTGTCCAAGCTAAACGCCTTTGTCTACGGGCAACTTTTCCCCGACATTTGCCTGTAGTGGCATCTTTTTCTTTCTCAGGATCGGGCCAACCAGAGATATAAATTCTCTCTCCCACTTCTACATTATCCACATTACCAACCGATGCCACTGGATAATTGCGATCGCTTTGAAAACGAACAACAGCTAAATCTGGTCCAGCAACTCTCCGAGGAATTTTAAGGGAGTAACAGCCAAAACGCAATAATTGATCTACTACTTTAGGTCGATCTTCTAAAGGACAATCTCTACCGTCATTAATTTCCTTAACTTGATAAACTAGTCCGTCACTGGTACGAATTCCATAGGGTTGATTTTGTTCTAGATATCTCTGTTTAAAGTTGTGGGTAACAGTTAAAACATAATAGTTGTTATTATCTCTAGCAATAATTACTCCAGAGCCAGGATTCCAAATACCGTCAGGATTATTTTGTTGTGCTAAAGGATTATTACGATTAGCTTCTAATTCAGTTACTAATTCTGGTGTTAATCCAGGGGCAATAACTACGGTAGTTTGTCTGGCAATGGAGTTAACTTCTTCTATGGATAATTCTGCTAAAGCTGGAGATGACAGTATTATTCCGCTTACGCTTAACAGTAATATACCTATCGATCGACCGATTATTTTGTTAACCGATATCATCGTACTCAACAAGAATTTCTATAAGTTTTTGTCTATTAATGGTATCTTAAATGGCAAATCATTGTCTTATTTCTGTTTACAAAAATAAAAAAATGGTTGCTTATCATTGGTCTGCTTTTGCCTGATAAATGATAAATGTTAACCGTTAACTGATTTAGCTTCTGGCAAAATTAACATCGCATCACCAAAAGAATAAAACCGATATTGCTGCTCGATCGCCTCTTGATATAAATTTAACA
>JBFRWE010000215.1:0-8651 GCA_051439345.1 Xenococcaceae cyanobacterium | reverse complement strand
GTGTCAGGATTATAAGCGACTCCTTCTGCTTTGTCGATTTCAAAGTATTCTCCCTCTTGTTGATAGCCGAGGGCAAAACTTTGAAGAACTTGGTCTTGTTTCCAGCTATATAGAAACAAACGTTTAGCGCGATCGCTGACAATCCAAAAACAGTGACGAGAAGGATCGTAGCAAAGACCAGAATAGTCAAGATGCTTGGATTTGATGGAATCATCAGAGAAGCCATTTTTGGTACTCAAATGTTTATAGCTTTTAATTTTGGTTAAGTCCTGAGAAAGTTTAATAAGCAAGCCTGGGTTACCTTCTTTCAAAACAAAAAGATGCTCTTGAGCGAAAGTAATCCCTTCCAATCCTTTATTCTTCTGAGCTGAGGAGTCAAAGTATCGGCTGATTTTGGGATAGCCGTCAATACGTTTGAGTTTTTGCTCCTGACGGAGCTGACCTTGAGCATCCAGAACAATAATTTTATTTTTACCTTCACTGACTAAGTATAAATTGCCCTCTCGATCTAAAGTCAGACCTTCTAACTCCTTGGCAGGTGTAGGGATAGTGGCTTCAGGGATAAGTTGACCATTCAAGTCAATTTGAAAAAGCCGTTTTTTGTCATCGCTAACAACCCAGAGAGCTGTTTGTGTTTGAGTCAGGACTACTCCAGAGGGTTCGGTCAATCCCTGTGATTCGTGTTTAATACTGACCTGTTTAAGATAAGTTAAGGTTAGGTTAGGCAATGGGTTCTTCTTGCTCATAACATCATCCTTTGGCTCAATTGATTGATCGCTGCTGATTGTCACTTAAATATATCTCTCTTTTGTCACTCTAGGCAGTCAAGGGATAGCAACTATCGGAAAAATAGCTGTAAAATCCCATTTCTTCTCACAACTTCTTCAAGTTTTTGCCCCAAAATAACAATTGAAGATAGAGGCAATAGGTTAAACACAATGACAACTTATGTTGTACAAAATCAAAGCTTTAGTCTCAATAAACCTACAGAGCCACAAGTTTTACTTAATGAATTACAAAGAATTCGACAAATTGTAATTTACGAAGGAGAGAAGATTTTTCGTCAATGGCAACCGTCGATCGCCCGTCAGTCATTTGCTGAAAGTGCCTTGAATCTGGCTTATTACTTAGCTTTAAGACATGAAGATTTACGCCAATTACAGCTAGATCTAATGCCTTGGGGTTTATCTTCTCTCGGACGCATTGAAGCAAGAGTATTACCCAATCTAGATGCGGCGATCGCTACTTTGGGGGCAGTATGTCAACAAGATCCTGCTCTTTTACCCCAACGTCCACCTTTAGGGGCTTTTTTTTCTGGCGATCGCCTTTTGAAGCAACATACAGAAGAAGTTTTTGGTAAGCCTTTAAATCTTCGTCAAGTAAGGATTATGGTGACGCTACCAACAGAAGCTGCTAACAATTACAAGTTGGTAAGAGAACTAGTACAACGAGGAACGAACTGCCTTCGCATTAATTGCGCCCATGACACTAAAGAAGATTGGTTAGCAATGATTAATCATCTCCGTAAAGCGGAAGTAGAAACAGGACGTGCTTGTAAAGTGTTTATGGATATTGGAGGCCCCAAACCCCGCCTAGGAACTGTATTATTAGCTAAAAACAAACAACGTTTGCATCAAGGAGACCAGTTGTTATTGTCTCAAGAAGTACCACTTCATAGGAACAAAAACATTGTTCAAGCTAACTGTACTATTCCCGAAATTTTGTCACAACTAAGAGTCAATGATCGAGTATGGATCGATGATGGAAAAATCGGTGCGAAAGTCAAATCTTTATTGCCTGAAGGAGTTCTTTTAGAAATTACTCACGCTCGCAACAAAGGCGAAAAGCTGCGTCCTGATAAGGGAATTAATTTCCTCGATACTACACTTAATCTTAATCCTTTAACTAGCAAAGACCAACAGGATTTAGATTTTATTGCTGCCCATGCAGATATCATTGGTTACTCTTTTGTCCAGCAAGCTACTGATATTGAATTACTCCAACTAGAATTACGAGCACGGTTAGGTGCTAATTGGCGCAAACCAGCTATTGTGGCAAAAATTGAAACTCCTGAAGCAGTTAAAAATCTCCCTGAATTGATTGTACGTGCTGCGGGTAAGCAACCTTTTGGTGTGATGATTGCCAGGGGGGATCTGGCAGTAGAAATTGGTTATCAACGTCTAGCAGAAATGCAGGAAGAAATTCTCTGGCTGTGTCAAGCTGCTCACGTTCCCGTAATTTGGGCAACTCAGGTACTAGAAAATTTAGTTAAAAAAGGAATTCCCTCACGAGCAGAAATTACCGACGCAGCAATGGCAGAAAGAGCGGAATGTGTAATGCTCAATAAAGGGTATTATATTACTGAAGCTGTTACTATTCTCGATGATGTCTTAACCCGTATGGAAGCGCATCAGTCGAAAAAAACACCCCAGTTAAGAGCTTTGCATTCTTGGTAATAGAAAAGCTAGTGGTTAGTAGGAGCAAGGCAGTGCCTTGCCCGTACAGTAGTTAGTAGAGGACAAACAAATGACAGAAGAATTCAGTAACATCGAAGAACAATTTTTATATCCCATTGGTAACTATTACGGTGAGTTTACGCCTCAAAATTTGGTTTTCAATGCCAACTTGCAACAGTTTGCCCAACAAGTCTCTTATCTTTGCAGTCTAGAGGCAAATGGCAAAATTAGTCCTGAAGATACCTATGACGAGATTAAAAAGTTTTGGAAACAGCTTAAACATTCTAAGAAAGAATTGTTAGATAATACAAATTTGACCGCAGAGGAGTAAGCGGATAGCGAAGATGAGCCATAAAGATAATGCTGTGACATTGGGAGAATGGGCAAGTATTGCGATCGCCAAACATACTCGCAAGATGCTCAAGTATGAAAATAGGGTAATCCAAGATAAAGATCCAGAAGACTTACATCAAATGCGGGTGGGGATGCGACGTTTACGTAGTGCGATTGCTGGTTTTGCCATCGCTTTAGACTTACCAAAAACAGTCAATGAAAAAAATATCGCTAAAATAGGTCGTTCTCTAGGAAAACTGCGAGATTTAGATGTTTTACTAGCTACCTTAGCTAATGATTATCGATCGCTATTACCTAAAGGAGAACAAAAAAGCTTAGATAAAGTTATCAAATCTCTGAATAAGCAACGCAAAAAAGAATTAAAACAGGTTCGGGAGACTCTTAACAGCAAGCTTTATCTTAATCTTCAGCAGGGACTACAAGATTGGTTAGAACAGCCAAAATGTCAAACAATAGGTGACTGTTCTATTTATCCCGTTTTGCCAGATTTACTTTTACCTCAAATTAGCCAACTGCTACTTCATCCTGGTTGGTTAGTAGGAGTTGAACTAAAGGAGGGAAAAATTCAAATTCCTGCAACGTTTAAGGAAGAAGCGGTCGAGCAACTCTTAGAACAAAAAGAATCCCTTCTTCACGATCTGCGTAAACAAGCCAAAAAAACCCGCTACAATCTAGAGCTATTCTCTCAATTCTACGATGATACTTATCACTACTACGTCAAGCAAATAGAGCAGATTCAAGAAGTTCTTGGTCAAATCCAAGATTGTTACGTCTTAAGAGAGGTGTTAGAAAAAGTTTTGAATTCAGCTATCCCTGATAAAATGCCTGAATTAGCAACTCTACTAACCAAAACCCGTTATCAAAAATGGCAAGAATGGTCAATTTTACAAGAAGAGTTTCTTGACGATCGAACCCGCCAAGAATTAAGACAAACAATACAACAACCTTTAATAAGTCAGGAGTCAGAAGTCAACTAACCACTAACCACTAATACAATTAATCATGTCCTCTAAACGACCTTTCTGGAGGACAACAACAACGGGTAGCGATCGCCCGTGCTTTAGTTAGTAAACCTCAGCTAGTCTTAGCCGATGAACCGACGGCTGCTCTAGACAGTAAATCTGGTCGTAACATTGTGGAAATTATGCAGCAGTTAGCCAAAGAACAAGGTTGTACGATTCTGTTAGTAACTCACGATAATCGCATTTTGGATATAGCCGATCGCATTGTGCATATGGAAGATGGTCGATTGGCAAGGGATACGGCTTTGGTTGGTAGTTAGTATTATAAAAATTTTAGCGATCGCTCTGGCAACTGCGATCTCTATTTTATAGCAATACGCAAATCCATTTTGTTTTGATTTTACGTTCAAAACGCTATTCTAGAACGGCTATTGCCTCAATCTCTATCAAGAAATCCTTATCAGCAAGTGAGGAAATGCCAATCCAGGTTGTTGCAGGTGGGCGATCGCCAGGAAAAAACTCCTTAAGTACTTCTGCGATGACAGCACCTTCGGTATCAGCATCATAGTTCACCATATAAATTCGTAGCGATACGACATCGTTGAGTGAACCACTAACTTCTTCTAAGGCTGTTTTTACATTTCTTAAGCACTGTTGCATTTGTTCTCTGCGGTTAGTACCTACTACTTTTTCTTCAGCATTAAACGGTGCTTGACCAGATAAGTATACTGTTCGACCACCTTGAGTAGTAACTATTTGAGAGAAACCAAATTTTAAACTTGGAAACAACGAACTTGGATTGATATGTTCTTTAGGCATTCTTGCACTTGACCCAACTTTCATTGATTGAAGAACTGACACTACGAGTATATCAAGGCATTTTAACTTTGAACTTTGATAAATGCTCTCTAAACATCGAATCAGAAACTCCGTCTCCGCTCTCCCTTCAGAGAGAAAAGAGTTTGGGAGAGGTAAAGCCTCCGTTGCCATAAATTTCAACCTCTTACCCTTCCCTTAAATTTATTTAGGCAAGAGATGCCATGAACTAGCGTTCACAAACCAGGGATGAAAATAGAGCGATCGACGAATTTACATTGTTTCAGCTTCTATTTTCAAGACAGGTCTAATATAAAAGCAAACTACTTCTAGGGTAAATTAGGAAAAAGGTAGCAAAATACGAAAGATGAAACTTATCAAAATTAGAGCATAGTTTTTTCCACCGTCAAACCTACTTCTTGACCGTAGGAAAGTTCAAGAGTATGACCATCGGGATCGCTCAGAAGGGCCCAATAACCTATTGGATATCCAGAGTCTATCGGTTCTTTAACCAGTAAACCCTCACAACGCGCTCTGTTGCAGAGAGTATCTATATGTTCGCGACTTGAGCAACCAACACCGAGATGTGCGAATGGAGAAAGAACAGGATGCACAGAATCAGTTTGAATTAGAACAATTACAAAAGGGCGAGTACTATCAGTGAGCCAAACTACTTTAACACCCGTTTCCTCATCACTACGGCGATGAACAACCTGCATATCTGCATAGGTGGAATAGAATTCAATACTTCGCTCAACATTTGATATGGGGAGCGCGACGTGAGTTAGTCCAATATCAATCATTACTAGTTTCAGAAGGCACTAATCAATAACCAACCTTCTTTCTCAAATTATAAATAGTTTCAAAAGGAGAATTATCATGTCATTTGCTAAAGCTTTTAAAACATTCTTAGCGATCGCTTTTTAAGGGAAGGCGATCGCGTTTCTTTAAGTTCGATCTTAAAATAAATATTAGAATTACTAGAAAATCAGGCTCTTTATCAAGCAATGAAAAATACTGTAAATGAAACGCCCATGAGTAAAGAAGAAGCCTTAAAAGAATTAGAAGCGAAAGAGTGAAAACTGAATATTTACCTAGCTTTATCAAAGACTTGAAGCAGCTCAAAAAAATACCTATCTAATCATGACTTCTAATTTAGCTAGTTCTTCAATTCGCACGGAGATCAAAAAATTTCTGCAATTAGCTGTTCCCTTAGCTAGCGCACAGATAGCACAATCTCTTACGGGGTTTTTCGACACGATTATGATGGGTAGACTATCCGCAGAAACTCTTGCTGGTGGTGGGTTGGCTTCTCTAACTTTCTTGGCTTTGTTAAGTACTGCGGGGGGATTAGTTATGGGAGTTAGTCCTCTAGTTGCTGAAGCTTATGGCGCGGGAAAGAAAACCAGAATTGAAAATTTAGCATGTCAAGGATTTTGGTTAGTTTTGTTGCTGACAATACCAATCATGCTAGCGATCGCCAGTTTAGATAGGATTATGCTGCAATTGGGACAAGCACAAACAACTATTACTCTAGCAAATACTTATTTAGATCTTATTTTGTGGGGTTTTTTCCCTGCTTTGGGTTTTATCATGCTGCGGGGTGTTGTATCTGGATTGTCTCATGCCAATCCTGTTATGTTCATCGTCATTACTGGGACAATTTTTAATATTACTGGTAACTATGTTTTAGGATTCGGTAAATTTGGCTTTCCGCGCTTGGAATTAGCAGGACTGGCACTGGCAAGTATTTTGTCTTTTTGGGGAATGTTTTTAGCATTAGTAATTTATATCCTCAGACATCCACAACTTAGACAGTATCGTATCATTCAAGAAATACATCGACTCAAACCAAGTATTTTGAAAGAGTTAATCAAAATTGGTTTACCCATCTGTATCTTCTCTGCACTGGAAATAGGATTATTTACGATCGTGACGTATCTTATGGGTGCATTAGGCACAGAAGTATTAGCTGCCCATCAAATTGTCTTCCAAACTATTGTGGTAATCTTTATGATTCCTTTGGGCATGTCCTATGCAGCAACAGTGAGAGTAGGACAATGGTTCGGACAAAAAAATTTAGCAGGAATCAAGCGATCTGGATATCTTAGTATTGGCATAGGATTGATGTTTGCAATTGTTTTGACGATCGCCATGCTGTTATTTCCTCAAGTAATAGTTGGATTGTACTTAGATATTAAAGATCCTGCTAACGCGCAAGTTATTACCTTAGCCCTACCGATGTTGACTGTTGCTACCCTTTCACAAATATTAGATACAGTCCAAAAAATTACTTATGGTGTGTTGCAAGGAATTCAAGATACTCGTGTCCCCATGTTGCTAAGTATTCCTGCTTTCTGGGGTGTTGGATTGACTAGTGGCTATCTTCTTGGATTTGTTTTGGGTTGGGGTGGTACTGGTTTATGGTTAGGACAGTCTATTGGTATTGCGATCGCTGCAATTCTGTTTGTAGTTCGTTTTCGCCATCAAATGAATTGTCCAAAAAAGTTTGGGATACATCCCTAAAAAAAAGTACCAAGGGAGTTAATATAATTAGAAAAACAAAATTTTGTTTATTGCGCTCTCTTTGTCTGTAGACCTCTTGCAAAAATAAACTAGAAATCAAAATTAATCATTTTTCCCTTTTCCCTTTCCCCTGTTCCCTAAACTCAATCGAGATTTATTAGACTTATGCAAGAGTCTACTGTTATTTTAAAGCTTAAATTAATGCAATTGATTAAGTTTTAAACTCAAAATAATCGATGATGGATGTTCAATTAATCGGCTATCCTTTTTTTAGTATGTATCGATTATTGTATATATTTTTTCATAATCGATTAAATTAAAATCAGTTGTATCTATTTTTAAAGTACGATCGCAAACATTTAAAAGTTCATAACCTCCTTGTTTCCAATTTAATTCCATCTCTTCATGAATTAAATGATCTACATGACCAGGATGCCTTGTACCAGATATGGCTCGATTTTTAAATCTTTGTAAGGCGATCGTTATTTCTGTATAGCAATGAATTTGTAGTAAATTAAACTGATATTTATTTTTGAGATTTAATAATTTAGCTGTATCTACTTCTGATTTAAAATTACTTTCAATAACTAATGATTTGTTATTGGCTAGTAACTGTTCTGTAAATAAATAAAGTAGATCGTAGCTGGCAATACCTAATTTTTTAGACCATTGTCTATCTGAATAACCCAAAGAATTATATAAAGATTCTTTAATGTTGTCTCTACCTATTAATGGCAATGAGTAACGCTCGGATATTTTTTGAGCTAAGGTAGTTTTACCAGTACAAGAAAACCCAGAAACTATAATAAGTAAGCTTTGCATTGTTTGTTTCACTTATGAACATTTTGGCTAGTTACAGAATAATAATGCTCTACTACGGGAAAAGGAGCGTAAAAATGATGTAATAATTGCTTCCAGGTTTGGTATTGTTCCGACTTTCTAAAGCCAATGGTATGGTCTTCTAAGGTTTGCCAATAAACTAATAATAAATAGCGATCGCTCACTTCTATACATTTCTGTAAATCGTGGGAAATATATCCTGGCATGGAAGAAATAATCTTAGCTGCTTCTTGAAAAGCAGTTTCAAATTCATTACTCATTCCAGATTTGATATTTAATATAGCTGTTTCTAAGATCATGAATTATCTTTCCTCTGTTTAAGTATTAGTATTACTAGAATTACAGAAAGCTAAAGAAAGCATTGCTATGCTGAAACAACAAATCGAACCATATCAGAAATTTGCTCAAAATTATTATGTCGATCGCGATACTGCTCATGATTTTCGACATATTGAGAGAATTATTAGTCGTCTTGATTTCTTGTCGCAAGGTGTTGCCACACCACCTAACAAAGCTCTATTGTATTTCCTTGCCTGTTTTCATGGACTAGAAAAAAGTCTTAGTGACGATGAATCATTTCGCGAGCGAGTTCAAAATTTTTTACACGATTTAGAGTGGACTGAAACTGAGATAGAAAAAGCATTTCAGAGTTTAGAGCGTCATTTAAATAACCCACAAACAGTAGAAGAAGCGATCG
>JBFRWE010000214.1:0-12731 GCA_051439345.1 Xenococcaceae cyanobacterium | reverse complement strand
GATATATTATTAATACAACTAATTTTTAAGTAAAACTTAAGCAAGAGAAAGTCATGTTATTCAGACAACTTTTTGACCAAGAATCCAGTACTTACACCTATCTAATTGCTGATACTAAAACCAAAGAAGCTATTCTAGTCGATCCAGTATTAGAACAAGTAGAGCGAGATCTTAAGCTGCTAAAAGAACTAAACCTCACTCTCAAATTTTGTCTAGAAACCCATATTCATGCTGACCACATTACAGGAACAGGTAAATTACGGGATTTAACTGGCTGTCAGGGGATTGTCCCTGCCAACGCTCAAGCTAAATGTGCCGATCGATTTATCGAAGATGGGGAAGCTATAACTTTAGGCAATATTGAAATAAAAGCGATCGAAACCTGGGGACATACAGATAGTCATATGGCTTATCTCGTCAATAAAGACAAAGTGTTAACTGGAGATGCGCTGTTTATTCGTGGTTGCGGACGTACTGATTTTCAGAGTGGAAATGCAGGTATGCTTTATGATTCGGTAACTCAAAAACTATTTACCCTTCCTGAGGAAACTCTAGTTTATCCAGGTCATGACTATTGTGGTCACACTGTCTCCACCATTGGAGAAGAAAAGCGATGGAATCCTCGATTTGTAGGACGAGATCGCGCCTTATTTATCGAGTTTATGAACAACCTTAATCTTCCAGACCCTAAAAAAATGATGGAAGCCGTTCCTGCTAATCAAAGCTGCGGTCAAGTTTTTGCTTCCAGCCTATAAACACCAAATACCAAATTTTTGCCTAATTAATTTAAATAATAATAATCTAATGAATACCACTACCAATCTGAAACAAAGCTCAGAAGCTCAACTAAAAACTATCGATTCAGCTACTCTCAATAATTTACTAAACCAACAAAAGATAATTCTAGTTGATGTAAGAGAACCAGGAGAACATAAACGAGAAAAAATTCCAGGTAGTACTCTAGTTTCCCTGTCTAATTTCGATCTCAACCAAATACCAACTGTTGAAGGCAAACAATTAGTCCTCCACTGCCAAGCAGGAATTCGTTCTGCTCAAGCAGGCCAAAAACTCTTGAGCGCAGGATATTCAGAAGTAACCCATCTCCAGGGTGGTCTTAATGCTTGGAAAGCGTGCGGATATGAAACTCAAATCGATCGTAATGCACCCATTAGTATTATGCGTCAAGTGCAGATTGTAGCTGGTTCTCTAGTGTTAGCAGGGGTATTATTAGGAACTTTTGTTGCTCCTGGTTTTTATATTCTGAGTGGCTTTGTTGGTGCGGGTTTAATGTTTGCCGGTATTACTAATACTTGTGCAATGGCGACTTTGTTAGCCAAGCTGCCTTACAACCAAACAGATTAACTTGATGTGTTTTTAACTTAATTAACAAATGATTCTATAAATAAGCTTGGACTCACCTAAGTTGCATACTCTCTGTTGCCTATTCCCTCTTGCCTATTGCCTTGACCAGAATTGAAGAATGCAGTTTAAATGCGTTTAAGCTTACCAACCTGAAACAATCCGCTCAACTATAAATTATTGAATCAAAAGCAAGATAAGGTAATAATCCGTTAATCTGGTATATAAAGAACGTTAATGCTACAGCTTTAATTTTATGAACTCATCAGATAATCAAGATTGGCAACGTAGATTAGAAGAATTAGAGGTAGAAGTAAATCAAAGTACCGCCTCTAATACCCAAAAGAAAACAGAAACAGTACATCCTTATGTAGAAATTACCAATAATCAATCAGCGTCTAATTGGCTCAATTCAGTGAAAGACTGGTTTAATGGCTTAGCTCCCATTGGTCAAGTTGCAGTGGGGATAATAGCAATTATGTTGGGCTTTTCTGTACTAAATATTTTCCTCAAAGTAATTAGCTCTTTAATTAGTGTTGTTGTTTTGGGAGGTTTACTATATCTAGGATATAAATTTATTGTTGCTGAATCGTCCAAAAACTGAAGTATACGGTATAAAGTAGGGGCAGTTATCACCAGTTAACAAGTAAACCTAGACTAAAACATATTTACTATTAACTGATTGATAAGTTTAAAATCCAGGTTAATGGTAAAAGGATCGACAACCATGACTAGCCCAACTATTAAACGAGGGAAACAAAGACCCAAAACTCAAAGAAAGAAATGGTTATACATACTATTTCTCATATCTCGATCGCTCCTTTCCCGTCGTTTGAGTGCTTGGTTACTGGAAGTATCCCTGATTACTGCCAGTGCAGTTATACCCTACAGTATCGGAACTTATGTTCAAGCTCATTCTGAGGCTGAAACAGTCTCTTTAAACCCTATTTTAGCTGGGGTAGAAAAAACTAAAGAAAAAATATTTGCTTTATCTAGTTCTCCTGCACTACCCCAACAAGTTCCTCCTCTAACTAACTTTTTGTGGAGTGTAGGTTTAGTAGCTCCTATTTTATTAACTGGTTGTCAACTGTACTTACTGGCTAAAACTGGTCAAACTTCTCCTAAACGTTGGTTAGGAATTAAAGTAGTTACTACTGCGGGAAATCCTCCTGGTTGGGGCAAAATTATGATCAGAGAAGGAATAGCTCGTTATGGGTTATCGGGGGTAAGTGCCTATACTCTCTGGTTTGTGATAGGTGCAGCACCCAACGGCGGGATTCTATTTTTTCTCTTTGCTCTAATTTTGACCGTCGAGAAAGGAATGGCAACCCAAAGCGATCGCTACTGCGCGCTCCACGATATTGTCGCAGGGACAATTGCCATAGATGCTAAAAAAGGCTTAACTACTTATACTAAAACACCCAAAACTCCGCCACAGTCTGAGCAACCAACCATAGTCGAAGTACAAAGTTATCCTTATTTATCTCAATCACAGCCAAATCCAACTTATATCCTTGGTGAAGAAACAAATAGTAATCTTGTTTTATATACCTCTACTCCAACCAAAAACTTTAACTTGTGGCAGTGGATGCGATCGCACCCAGGAATTACTCTTTTGAGTGTGACTAGTGCGGGGATATTCTCAGTCTTAGCCACCGTAGTCGGTACACAAATTTATGTTCAAACTCAGGCAAATCAAAGACAAGTTAATACTGATAATAATCAAGTCTTTCTTTCCTTAGTTAATCGTTTAAGTGCTACCTCTAGCGATCCTCTCACAGAACGTAAGTCAATAATTTTATCTTTAGCTAGATTAGACGATCCTCGGACTATCCCCCTGCTAGTCGATTTATTAGGGCAAGAAACTAATCCCGCGATCGTTGAAACTATTCAGCAAGCCTTAGTTAGTATTGGCACAGAAACTTTACCTCATCTCAAAAGGTTAAATCAATCCCTATCTCAAGATGTAACAGCTTTATCCCCAAAAACCAATAAAACCATTGCTCCTCAAGCAGTAGCCAATTTAATTACTAAAATACTCAGTATTTACAGTGGCAAACTAGCACAAGTAGATTTATCTCAAGTTAATCTTGCGCCGATTAATCTAGAGAATTCACATTTTACTCTATCCCTTCCTCAAAAAGATTTGTCAGGAATTAACTTTCAAGGGGCAATTCTCCACCAGGCTGATTTTCAGAAGAGTAAATTTGCTCATCTAGGCAAAAATGAGCGTATAGCCAATCTCAGCAATGCTCATCTCCAAGGAGTTGATTTTACCAAAGCAATATTAACTAATGTAATTCTCCATCAAAGTAATTTAACTGGTGCTACTCTTAGCCAAAGTAATTTGACTAATGCCCAACTAAATGGCAGTAATCTCAGTAGTGTAGAAATGATTGGTGCTGATGCAGAAGCAGTACAATTACTTAATGCGAGTCTAACTGGTGCTAATCTGGGTAATAGTAAATTTACTAAAGCTAATCTCACTGGAGCTAGTTTAGGTCAGGTTAAGGCTCTAGCTACCAACTTTTCTCAAGCTAACTTAACCCAATCTAATTGGCAGGGTGCAAACCTTACTGCTGCCAATTTGTCTAAAGCTAATTTGCAACAAGCCGATCTTAGTCTGACTCAACTACAAAAAGCTAACTTAACTAATGCTCAACTACAAAAAGCTAGTTTAGTTCATGCGAATCTTAGTGCTGCGGATTTACGGGGAGCTAATGTAGACGGTGCTGACTTTCAGGGGGTTATCTTTGCTATTATTACGCCTCAAAACTCTAAGCAATTTTTAGCTGAACCTCCCAAAGTGGCATCTATGGCTCAAATTAAAGGAGTTAACTTTACCAAGGTGAAAAACCTTAATTCTAGTCAGATGGAATTTATTTGCGATCGCGGGGGAATTCATCCTAATTGCAAGTAGTTTAGGATTTCAGTACGGACGTTCCATGGAACGTCCGTACAGGAGTCAGCAGTCAGAAGTTAGAGATTCTAACTATAAGTTATAAATAATACTTTTAACTCCTATTATTATTACTAATAACTAACAACTAATGACCCTAGGTTTTATCAACTTAAATAAACCTGCCGGCTTTACTTCTCATGACTGTGTTGCTAAAGTACGACGGATACTCAAAACCAAAAAAGTGGGACATGGGGGTACTCTCGATCCTGCTGCGACTGGAGTATTGCCTATTGCTGTAGGCAAGGCAACTAGACTGCTGCAATTTTTACCCACAGCCAAAGCTTATCAAGCTCGCATTCGTCTGGGAATGAAAACTACTACAGACGATCTAGAAGGGGAAATAATTTCTACTCAACCTGATGTAAAGATATCTCCTGCAGAAATTCAAGCTTGCTTAGGTAAATTTATCGGTACTATAGAGCAAATACCACCTATATATAGTGCAATTAAAAAACAAGGCAAAAAACTCTATGAATTAGCGAGAAAAGGTGAACAAGTTGATGTACCACCTCGAACTATAACTATTAACACAATAGAATTACTGAAGATTATTCCTGGGGAATTTACAGAAGTAGAAATAGCTATTCATTGTAGTCCAGGAACTTATATTAGAGCGATCGCCCGCGACTTAGGAGAAATGCTTGGATTAGGAGGTACTTTAGCTAATTTAATTAGGACTGAAAGCTGTGGTATGAAATTAGCTAATAGTATAACCTTACTTCAGTTAGAAGAAGAATTTAAATCAGATATTGGGTCGTTAATTTCACCCACTCAAGCTTTAAACCATTTACCAAAAGTAAGTTTAAATTCGCAACAAGCACAACGTTGGTGTCAAGGTCAAACAGTAGAAATATCTCCGCAAGAATACTTAAAGAGTGAAGATATAAATCAAAATAAAAGATTGTTGAATAGTCCAGTATATTATTTAACAATTTATCGTGAAGAAAATATTTTCTTGGGCATTAGTACTTTCTTGGCAAATCGATCCCCAAATGTTATTGCCCCTAAAATAGTATGTGCTACCCTATAAAAGATCTTTAATTTAATTAAAACAACATCAAATCATTGACTAGATATCTTGAGCGAAAAAAAATTAAATGACTACCGAGAAAATAACCATTTTTAATCAAAATAGTTATTTCGCTCCGTAGAAACACTAAATTAATACAATGAATAAATAAAGTTTTGGAGAATTATTATAGCGGTTCTCGAATTAGTGAAATACACCTTGGTTAAGATAAGTTCGGAATTCGCCTTTTGGGTTCGGCATTTGCTTATGGGGGAAACCCCCAAGACCGCAATGCCTCAGAGTTCGGAATTCGGAAAATTTTGTATCTCACCTATGTGAGAAAGGCTATAAAACTTATAAATGTAATCAAAAAAAATTTTGAGATAAGCATATTATTCGAGCGATTGTCTAATAATAAAATGTTAACTATTAACTCAAAAATAATCATCTAACTAATTCAGTAAATTATTTAACTTCAACTCCTGATATCAGCGATAAATAGGAAGAAAAAATAATGGCTACAGAAGTAGAGGTAACAGATGACCTCCATCCAAATAAATTAAGAGCAGAAATGACCAAGCAAACGCCAGATGAGCAAATAGAATTTGCCCAACCCTTATGTTTAAATGTGAGTGATGGTTTAATCAAAAGACACGATCGACAATGTTCGGAAAAAATTACAGGGGGATTACCACAACAAACATCTGTAACGGCTGAAACGACTACTCAAAATGCTTTTACTCAAACTAGAGATGACTTTCAGGCAGTTTTTGACCAGGCTAGTATAGGCATGGCTTTGATTGCTACTTCAGGGCAGTTTCTTCGTGTTAATTCCTATCTATGTTCTCTGCTACAGTATTCAGAATCGGTGATGTGTTCTTCCACTTTTCAAGACATTACCCATACTGAAGATATAGCAACTGTTTGGCAATACATCAACCAAGTATTAAATGGTTATCAATTGAGTCAGCCTTTAAAGCAACGCTATCTGCGTAAAGATGGTCAATGGCAATGGGTTAGTATTACCTTCTCGCTAATTAAAAAGCCTCAAAATATTCCTCTTTATCTAATAGCTACTATTCAGAATATTCAACCCTGTAAACAAGTAGAAGATAAGTTGAAAACTAGACTTGCTATGGATACAGCTATTGCTCAAATCTCTAGGAAACTGATTAGTATCCAAGAAATTAATTATGAAGAAATTTTAGGTATGATTGGCAAGGCTACTAAGTGCGATCGCGCTGATTTGATTTATTTTGCTCCAGAAACTCAATGTTGTTGTACCTACCATTGGAGCAAAAATTCTCAGACTGCTTCTGTTAAATCACCAGAAATTCCAGCAATATATCAACTTCCTTCGTGGCAATTAAAATTAAACAATGATGAAGATATCATTATTAGTGACCTAGAATATTGGTCAGAAGTAGCTCAATTAGAAAAGAATACACTCCAATCCTTAGATATTTGTTCTGCTGTAGTTATTCCTATTCTTACTCCCTCTGGTCAACTTTGGGGGAGTATAGGTTTGTACAATCAAGGTAAAAACTTGCAGAATTGGTCGAAAGAAGATGCACAACAACTAAGAATTTTAGGTACAATTATCCAGAGTAACTATCAATATAGAGTCGCTCAAACCAGACTAAAAGCATCAGAAACCTTATCAGCTAATTTTTTTCATCACTCAGTCGATGGTATTTTTTTAATTGATATCTTACCCGATGGTCAATTAGTCTACAAAACTACTAATCCTGCTTACGCTAAACTCGTCGGTAAGACAAATCAAGAAATTGAAGGCAAGACAACAGCAGAAGTGCTTCCAGCAGAGATAGCTAAAGTCTTTGAGGAAAAATATCGTCTTTGCCTTACTACTCAAAAACCCCTAGACTTTTTATCTACTGTAGAATTACCAGGAAAAAAGTTTTATTGGCGTGTTTATCTCGCTCCTATAGAAAACTCTAGTGGACATTATTTGAGTCTACAAGGTAGTGTCAAGGACATTACTGAAGAACAACGCTCCCTGAATAGGCAAACTCGCTATCGTCATCTATTAAGATCGATAACCTTTAAAATTCGTCAATCTTTAGATATTCAAGAAATTCTCCAAACTACAGTAAGCGAACTCCAAAAAACTTTTAATGCAGATAGAGTATTACTATTTCAATTTCTATCAGATGGAGCGGGTAAAGTTATTAAAGAATCTGTTCAATCTGGGTTTCCTTCAATTTTAGGGAAAGTATTCATAGATGAATATTGTCGGGATGTTCTTGCTGATAAATGTTCAGAAGGATGCCTTTACATTTGTGAAGATACCAACAATGAAGAGCTATATTTTTGTCATCGAGCCTTCTTAGAAAAATATCAAATTAAAGCCAACCTAGTAATACCCATTTCCCGCTATCTACCCATTAACCCTAAGAATTCTTCTTTAGAAAAATCGAGTCCAACTAAGCATAGTTTGTGGGGACTTTTATGCGTACAACAATGTAACCAATCTCGCCAATGGACTCAAGATGAAATTGAATTACTCCAACATTTGGTAGGACAGCTAACTATTGCTTTATCTCAAGCAGAATTACTAGAAAGTGAAATTAATCGACGCAAAGAATTAGCTCGTTCTAATGCAGAATTAGAACAGTTTGCTTATATTGCCTCTCACGATTTACAAGCACCTCTACAAACTGTAAGCAACTATGTTCAATTGCTTCAACGTCGTTATCAAGACCGACTAGATGCGAATGGGGATAAATTTATTCATTATATTATTGATGGCGTTTATAGAATGCGTAATCAAATTAATGATTTATTAGAGTATTCCCGTGTAGGTAGAGAAAGAAGTACGTTTCGCACTACAGACTGCAATTTAGTTGTTCAGCAAGCGATCGCCAATCTTCGTTCAGAGATAGAAAAACACCAAGCAGTAGTGACTTATGGTGCTAATTTACCAACTTTAGTTGCTGATTCTAGTCAATTGGTAGTTTTATTGCAAAACTTGATTAGTAATGCCATTAAATATCGTTCTCAAGCTATCCCTTTAATTAAAATTAATGCTTGTCGCCAAAGAGATAATTGGCGGTTTTCTGTCAACGATAATGGTATTGGTATCGATCCTCAATATAAACAGCGAATTTTTCAAATTTTTCAGAGACTACATACTCAAGAAGAATATCCAGGTACAGGTATCGGTTTAGCGATCTGTCAAAAAATTGTCGAACGTCATGGGGGGTACATAGAAGTTGATTCCCAATTGAATAAAGGTTCTACTTTTTACTTCACAATTCCTGTTTAATTCCTTTGGCTTTTTTTCTTGATATTGCTAATTTTAATTAAGCTAAGATACTAAAAAAATCAAGGTATTTGCTAGACCCCAAATAATTGCATAGCTAGTAAATTAAACAAGCAACATTCTAGATTAATTATTAATTATATTTATTTAAAAATGGCGATATCTAAATTAATCAAAAATGTTCTTTTAGTCGAAGATAATCCTAGCTATCAAGATTTAATGTTAGTTGCCTTTGAAGAAAATGATATTGCTCATAATTTATATATCGTCAGTAACGCAGAAGAAGCATTACTTTTTTTACGGCAAGCCCAAAAATACTGTGATTCTCCTAGTCCAGATATTATTATTCTAGATTTAGACTTACCTAGAATGCCTGGACACGAATTATTAAAAATTATCAAGAAAGATATTAAATATAAGTTAATTCCCGTTATTGTTTTTACTAGTTCTAATCACCCAAAAGATATTGTAGAAAGTTACAAATTAAAAGCTAATTGCTACTTGAGCAAACCCTACGATCTAGACGATTTTTTGACTGTAGTACAAAAAAGTTTAAATTTTTGGCTTAATTTTTCTCAATTACCGAAAAGTCTAGATTAGGAAATCTAAACAAATAGAGAAAATGAATATATTTATCTTGAAATTGTCTATAGTTTTAGATTACGCAAATCAACTCTAGTGGTAAGCTTGGACTCACCTAAGTTGCATACTCTCTGTTGCCTATTCCCTCTTGCCTATTGCCTTGACCAGAATTGAAGAATGCAGTTTAAATGCGTCTAAGCTTATATCAATTTTGAAATGATGGGTTGAGGGAAGCAGGGGTAGATATCGTCGAGCGAGATTTATCCCTCAAATCAATTTTGACAAAGCACTAGAATGTTACTTGAGATCACACATAAAAGTGGATTTTGCATAATATGCTGTATTTATTCGTAAAAATCAGGAAAATTAAATAACTGTAGCTTAAGTCTCTCTTTGAAGTACTCAAAAAGCTAACAATTATTAGTTATACCTTTAAAAAAGCAATTTAATCAGCTCGAGCGTCAAAACCTAAATTACGTCAGTGGATATTAACACTCTGAAAATACTTTTAATTGAAGATAATCCAGCCGATGCTGAGTGGATTGGAGAAATATTAATTGAGGAAAAGTTAGCAGGTTTAAAGCTAAAACACGCTAATCGAGTCAATGAAGGATTGCATATTCTCTCTCAAGACTATTTTGATGCGGTGTTGTTAGATCTATCTCTTCCTGATAGTCAGGGCATAGATAATATTGCTAAGGTAAAACAGCAAGCTCCAGAATTGCCGATTATCGTTCTAACCTCTCTTAACGATCAGAACATGGCAATTAAATCTGTGCGTAAAGGCGCGCAAGATTATCTAATTAAAGGTGGATTTGAGAAAGAATTACTCATTCGTTCGATTCGCTATGCGATTGAGCGTCAAAGAACCAAAGAAACTCTGAGGCAGCAAGCAGAAAGAGAAAGACTAATGGCTAAAATGTTAGAAAGAATCCGTCAGTCTTTAGAGTTAACAGCAATTTTAGAAACAACTGTAGAGGAAGTCAGGCAATTTCTTAAAACCGATCGCGTACTGATCTACTGTTGTGAATCTTCTCGCCCAGGTAAAATTGTCGCAGAATCAAAACTTCCTCAGCATTGTCCCGCTCCAACCCAAAAACCAAGTTCAGAAGAGAAATCCGTAGAGTTATATTTAACCGTATCTAGTGGCGATCATCTTCAAGCAGCCAAAGATCTTCAGAAATTTCAATCTGCACCATCAGACACTTATCAATTTACAGAAGATAAGCTCAAAGTAATCTTAACTTTACCTATTTGGCGTAGTCAGCAAATGAGCGATCGCTTAGGAAAGTTAAAATCTAATCCCCATAACTCTGATGAACAAAAAGAACAACCATGGGGAATGCTATTTGCCCATAATTATAATACATCCCGTCAGTGGCAAAATTGGGAAATAGATTTTCTCCAACAACTGACAACTCAAGTTACTATTGCGATCCAACAATCAGAACTCTATAGTCAGCTACAACAAGCGAATCAACAACTAAAACAGCTAGCGATTTTAGATGGTTTAACGGGAGTTGCTAATCGTCGCTATTTCGATCAGGTATTGAGTAACGAATGGAACCGACTCGCTAGAGAAGACAACAAGCCCTTATCTCTCATTTTATGCGATCTCGATCAGTTCAAAGTTTACAATGATACCTATGGTCATCCAAAAGGAGATTCCTGTCTCAAAAAAGTCGCTAATATCCTACAGCAAGCAACTAAGCGTGCTGCCGATTTAGTTGCCCGTTATGGAGGAGAAGAATTTGCTGTCATTCTCCCTGATACTGATCACAGAGGAGCTTTATTTGTTGCTCAAAATATTCAACAGAAACTAAAGAAACAAAAAATACCTCATGCTGAATCTAGTATTAGTCCTTATGTAACCATAAGTATGGGAATTGCTACGGCATTTCCTACCTCTGAGCAAAAGGCAGAGAAGTTGCTGGAGATGGCAGACCGCGCACTATATCAAGCGAAAAAACAAGGACGGAATCTAATTTTTCAAGACAGTTCTCCCTTGACTTAATTGCCAAAAAATAGTCTATTAGACTTTAGAGATCATAGTAAATTAGCTCTAAGCTTTAAGCTCTAATAGTCGGTCAATTTTAAATTGATGGATTAGGACAAGCAGGGAAAGCAGAGGGAGCGGAGGAAGCACGGGGAGAGTGTTCCTCAAATCAATCTTGACGAAGTACTAAGCTTTTGATGACTAAAAATTATCCCTTTATTCGTGCCGATATCGCTCAAATATCAGCGTATACTCCTCCTGCGGGGGGAGAAATCAACCATTCTCTAGATCATCTCGATACTAATGAAAGTCCTTATGACTTACCTACAAGCATCAAAGGGAAACTAGCTTGGCTATATCAACAGCAAATGGAGACAAATCGCTATCCTGATGGTAGTCATTTAGTCCTCAAAAAGGCGATCGCCCAATATGTCAATCAATCTGCTAATCTGGATGGAGAAATTTCTCACCCAAATATTTCTGTAGGGAATGGTTCTGATGAATTAATTCGCTCTGTATTAATTGCTACTTGTTTGGGAGGAGAAGGCTCAATTTTAGTGGCTAATCCTACCTTCTCTATGTACGCTATTTTAGCAAAAACCTTGGGAATTCCAGTTATTAATGTCCAGCGTTTAAATACAGATTTTTCTCTTGATTTAGTTGCTGCTTCTAAGGCGATCAAACAAACTAAAAATCCTCCTGTTAGAGTTGTATTTCTGGTTCATCCTAACTCCCCTACAGGCAACTGTTTAACTACAGCAGAATTAGATTGGTTACGTAACCTAAGTGAAGATATTTTAGTAGTTATTGATGAAGCCTATTTTGAGTTTAGTCAGACTTCTTTAGTTACGGAATTAGTTCAGCATCCTAATTGGCTAATTTTTCGGACTTTCTCCAAAGCCTTTCGTTTAGCCTCCCATCGAGTTGGCTACGCGATCGCCAATCCAGATATCATTGCAGTACTAGAAAAAATTCGTTTACCCTACAATCTACCAGGTTTCTCTTACATAGCAGCTTTACTCGCACTAAAACAACGGGATTTATTCCTCAATAGTGTGGAAGAAACTATACAAGAAAGAGAAAAATTATGGCAAGTTTTGTCCCAATGCTCAGATCTTAAAGTTTGTTCAAGTCAAGCTAATTTCCTCTATCTACGACTAAACAATGCTTCTGCTGAACAATTAGCCCAAATTACTCAGGACTTAAAAACCCAAGGCACTTTAATTCGCCATACTGGTGGTGGTTTAAGGATTACTATTGGTACTCCTGCGGAAAATGCGAGGACAGTAGAAAGGTTTAAGAAAATTGGACTTTTAGTCTAAAAAATTTTGGCTCTTCCGATTTGACTATGCTAAAAAGAAGCGCGATCGCCTAACTTGCCAAGTCATGACCTTACCCGAAAAGAGTGGCACATTGACACTCCCACCACTAAATTTTTCGCAACCCTGAACGGGTCGCTCTAAATTCTAGTGGGGGATTCTTGGTTCGTCGAGTCTCCGTTAGACGACAGGCTAGAGCCAACCGCCCAAGAGGGAGTCTC
>JBFRWE010000213.1:0-3132 GCA_051439345.1 Xenococcaceae cyanobacterium | reverse complement strand
CTCCAACATTCGATTCAAGATGCCAAAACCGATATATCTGGTAAACGAAGGATTGTGTCTCGTCGAATGCAGTATGTAGAGATTTTTATAGGGAATGGGGAACAGGGGATAGCGATGCGACCCCGCGCCGACGAAAGGCGCAAGGGAACGCGCATCAAGACAGGGAATAGGTTAGAAAGTATAGAGGATAAAAAAGATGACGAAGATAATCAATCTAAAATTAGAAATGCTGGTTATGCTCCCTATCTCGATTATCGACCCCTATCTGAAGCAGAACAAACTGTTATAGAAACTTTCTTAGAAGAGGCTAATTTACCGACAGATATCGAAGCTGAAGCAACCAGATACGCTATTTCCCAGATAGTTCCCCAACATCTGCAAGAGATCAAGCAGCACAAAGAAGAACTAATCGATAAAACCTTGGTAGCAGTCAAAGTTGGTAGCAGTCAAAGACAGACTGACTAAAGAAATCAACTACTGGGACTATCGGGCAGCCGAACTCAAACAACAGGAAGAAGCGGGTAAAACTAACGCTAAAATTAACTCTGCTAAAGCTAGAGCTAGAGCAGATGAACTGCAAGCCAGATTAGCCCGACGTATCGACGAATTACAACAAGAAAGACGCTTATCTCCTCTACCTCCTGTGGTAGTAGGAGGAGCATTAGTTATACCAGTTGGGTTACTACAGCGATTACAGGGTAAAAGAGAACCAGAAGCCCAGATATTTGCCAGAGAAACCAAACGAGTAGAAAAATGGGCGATGGATGCAGTAATGGTAGCAGAGAAGAAACTAGGCTATGAACCCCAGGATGTGAGTAGTCTTAAATGTGGTTACGATATTGAGTCTCGCATTCCCGAAACAGGTACGTTAAGATTTATCGAGGTTAAGGGAAGAATTCAAGGCGCAGAAACCGTTACAGTTACCAAGAATGAAATTATCACTGCTTTGAATAAACCTAATAATTATATTTTGGCATTAGTAGAAGTACCACCCTCTGAAGAATTTAGCGCGGGTGATGCTTGGAAAGTAAAAGAGCGTTCTAGCAGTTACCAAGTTGGAGATGATGATTGTATAGTCAGCTATGTCAGACAACCATTTCAAAAAGAGCCTGACTTTGGGGTGACGAGTGTTAATTACAATTTAAGAGAATTAAAAGAACGGAGTCAAAAACCTTTCCAATAAAAATTAGACAATCCATCTTCTGATGAACTGCACTATATACAATTGAAAAGTGAAAGTTCTTTTTCTCTAACAGCTTGAAGCAAGCTTTTTACTTGAATCTTGTTCTACAAGCTCATTCCAATTTTCTTCAATGTTGCTGAAATAACAAAAATTAGGAGCGTTGCCATTTTGTAGCTTGGCTGCTTGCAGATTATTGACAGATTGAGAGGCTTGAAGAGTTGCTGCTAGACTCCCTTTGATTAAACGAGATTTTTTTCTAGTTGCCATGCTCTTTACTCCAATACTAGCTTTGTCTATCTAAATACAAGTTATACTATGTTTCTCTTAGATGATAGCAGTTATCTGGTAAAGACGCACATTCTTGCAATATTACAGTAACTCTGGCAGCAACACCATGTCTTGGATCGTAAGATACTAAAAGACCCCGTTTAATGTTCCAGTAATTTAAAGTTTTTTCCCACTTGTCTTTTTTTGAAGCCAGAGATTCTGTTGAAGTTATTGTTAATTGAACTGCTAAAGCTTGAGAATAAGACGAAGCTGCTATTAAATCCGTAGCCATCGATAAATCTAAAATATAACCTGTATGAGTGTTACCTCCTTGTTTGGCAATTTCTCTACAAGTTTCTAAAATATCACGGTTATCTAAATGTTTGAAATTATTTTTAAATAGTTCCTGTTTCCATCTCTTTGACTTGGGATCTGCTTCTTGAAACCACAAGGGAAATAAAATTAATGACCAGTAGTACCGACTACTACTTAGAGTTCTATCTACCTGATGTTTTTCTTCTGTAGTTAGAGTTTTATATTCCAGCCAAAAGATACTGTCTTTGATAACTTCTTCCAAAAGGTTTAGAACATGATTTTTACTGGTAATCAAGCCATCTTTTTTGTCTTTTATCCATTTCCATATTTCTTGCAGTCGTTGATATAATTGAGGTTCTTCTGTTTCTGTGTACTCCAATAAATCTAGAAGATCGGCTTTGATTGTTCCTATTCTGGTCATTCAAATATAATTATGGGTCAATTTTTATTATGTTTTTAGAGTTTATTGATATTTCCCATCAGATTTAGACAAAAATTTGCTTCTAGATTCGTCCAAAATTCCACCGTAGTTCCTAACGCTGCCGATAATTCGCTAGCTGTTTCTGGAGTAATTTGTCTTATTTCTTTGATAATTTCGTTAATCGCTTGCGTTGAAAGATTGGTAATTTCGGCTAAATCTTTCTGAGTCCAACCCCGCGCATCTAATTCTCGTTGTAGGATACGTCCTGTTGATATTGCCCTAGCTGGTGTTAAAGTGTTGCTCAACCTACTGATTATTGATTTGAACGAGGAACGAGTTTTATTTCCTTCCCCATTCTATTATCTTTGAGGTTAAAAAACTTACAACTGGTTGACCTGCTATTTGTAAGGTCAAACTTTAATTAATTAGAAGCTCAATCTTTGTTACTACAATAAACTTAGGTTACTTAACTCCAATTCAATCAATGAACGCACACCGTATTGAAACTGCCCTTACTGAAAACGGTAAGTTATCACTACAAAACTTGCCTTTCAAAAAAGCGGTGCGACACAGCACGGGTTTCCGCAGAATCGCGAACGCGCACCAAGAGGTGATGAAGTAGAAGTAATTATTTTGGAACGTAGTTCATCAAAAACTATCTCAGATTCTCATCCATTAAGAGGAACAGTTATTCGTTATGATGACCCTTTTGAACCTGCTATCTTTTCATAAGAACAGGAAAGTACTTAGTCTCAAAACAATAGGTTTAATACTATGGTTCAAGAATTAATCGATCTTAGACAAAGTATAGTCGAAGGACGCTATCAAGATGCACTAGATATTGTTGATGAACTAGAAGGAATGGGCAAACAAGCAATTTTACGCAATATTGAATCCTTTCTAGTTCGTTTGTTGATTCATTTGATTAAAAATCAAGTAGAAAAAC
>JBFRWE010000212.1:0-13577 GCA_051439345.1 Xenococcaceae cyanobacterium | reverse complement strand
AAGAAACCCAACCACTGTCAACGGACTCGGCAATTACTTGTCCGCTCCAATCTTCGTTAAATTGATAGACTACTGTGCGGTCGGTTTTCAAGGCTTTACGCACTTCTTTAGTAGTCACCTTAAAAATCGTGTTGACATCTTGAGATTCCCTAATCTTGTTGATAATAGTCGTAGTTGCTTGAGCTTGTTCTGCTACTGTTACCTGTTCTTCAGCTTTTTGTTTTAGCTTCTCGACATAGTCTGCTTGTTGTAGGGCGATCGCTAATTGATTAGCAATTTGGATCATCTGTTCGGTTTCGGACTCTTGCCAAGCACGAGTTCCAGAGTTTTGATAAACTCCTAACAGACCCCAAAGTTTTTCTCCTTGGAAGATGGGCGCAATAATGTAGGCTCTAGCTTGATATTTTTCTAGAGAAGCGATGTAGCAATCGGGAAATTTTTGAGTATAGATGTCATCTACCGCCGTAAATTTTTCTCCCTTCATATACTTGCCACCTTTAGTTTTCTCCATGTAGGTGTCAGTATCGGTAATATCATCAACCGCCCACTTCCTGAGAATACATCGATTGTTTTGAGTGCGATCGCCACTGAGTACCTCGTCGTTTGTTTGTTCTACCAACAGTGAAACCCAACCACTGGCAACGGATTCAGCGACTACTTGTCCACTCCAATCTTCGTTAAATTGATAGACAACTGTACGGTCTGCTTTTAAAACTTGACGTATTTCTTGAGTAGCAACGGTAAAAATTTCATCAATATCTAAAGTTTTACGAATTCTTTCAATAATTCTGTTACTAGCTTTTTCTTGCTCTGCCTGTTTTTGTAGCTGTTTGGCTTGGAATTTTGAGGTACGAATAAAACTGGTTTGTTGTAGAGGTAAGCTAAATTTACTCGCATAATTAACCATCAACTCAACTTCAGAATCTTGCCAATTACGAGGCTCAGAGTTTTGGAAGGCAGCTAAAACTCCGCTCAACTTTTGATTGTGAAGTACGGGAATAGCAATATAAGCTTTTGCCTCTTGTGCTTCTAACGCTTCAATTAGACAGGGAGCAAGGTCTTGAGCATAGATATCGTTGACAACATATTGAGATTGACAGTTTTCTGCTGTCAAAAAACAGTCGTTATCGAAAGAAGAAGCAGCTTTCTTCCATTGTGAATCCACCGACTCGTCTAAGACTTCTCCACTACCATCAGGATTAAAACTATAAATCCAAACCCGATCTGCCTGTATTGACTGACGAATTTCGTGCAGCATTCCCTTCATTAACTGCTGCATTTCTCGATTGATGACAGTCATAAAGTTTTGTTGTTTCCTTGAATGCAACCGAGGAAGAGGTGGTTGGAGTATGCGAGTTAGTTCTACACTTAGTTGATATAGCAAGTTAATTTCTTCTTCTTGCCATTGACGGGGTTGACTGCATTGCTGAACAACTATCAATCCCCAAACTTTATTTAAACCATAGCCGTTATCCTCAAGCGAGTAAGATTCGAGTAAAATGGGTACTGCCAACGAAGCTTGTACTTGAAAACTTTCTAATAACTGTTTTTGATGGGGAGTCAAGCGGTTCTTATTAATATCTTCGATCGCGATAAATTCTTGTGAGTGATAGTCATTTTTATGAATCGCACCAAAACAAGCACAAGGAATTGTTTCGTCTTGAGTAGGAGTCCATCCACTGACTAGAGATTCTGCTACTACCCTACCACTGCTATTATCTTCACAACGATAAATTAGAACCCGATCTACTGCTAAAGTTTGACGAATAATTGTGACAGCATTCTTAAGAAACTGTTCTTGATTATTTGCTTGACGAATTTGTTGGAAAATTTTGCTTAAACGTTCTCTTTCTTGCTTAAATAAGCTAGTTTTAATTTTCTGAATTTTCTGAGCAGTATCTGTTGAAGAATTATTATCAATAGAAGAGTTTTTTGTGTTGAGTACAGAAGATTGCTCTAGATCGGAAATCAGTGGTAAATTCATATAACCTCGGTCAAAAATAGGATCTATTTTCTAGTTAACCAGTACAAAATAGTTTCAAAGCCAATTATTTTTAGCTTAGAATCTTTAATTATGGTTTGGATTGAAACTTAGTTTAAATAATCTAGATGGCGAAGAAATCAAAAATTTTTTCCGCATCAATTAACATAACAATGTTGTTATTATCATCAGTAAAATATCCAGCTAAAAAAGCTAATATATCTTCAGAAAAAAGTTCTTTTGCTGTAGATTTTAGTTGTGCTAATTCTCGCGGAACAATGTTATCTACTTTGGGTACAACCAACCCTAATGCTTGTCCCTGTAATTGAATAACTAAAACTATTAAATCATTAAGCTCTACTTCTGCTGATTCTAAAGCTGGAGGATAACCAGCAAGATTAGCTAAATCTACAATCCACAGCATCTCGCTGCGCCAACTATAAATCCCCAGAATAGAATAAATCATTTGGGGAACGGGTAAAATCTCTGTGGGAGAAATAGTAATAATTTCTGTAACTAACTCTGCTTCTAAAAGAGCATAATCAGCTTGACTTAATTGAAACTGCAAATATTTGCGCCCTTGTCTAAGATTGGATAACTCTGTAGTATTATTATTCCCAATACTTAAAGACAAAGATTCTTGTGGAGATAAACTTAGCATGGTTATGGATTTTAGCTAGCAATTAGTTGCTGTACTTTACTCATAAATTCACTACGATCGACGGGCTTAAATAAGTAAGCATCTGCACCTACTACATCACCCCATACCTTATCGGCTTCAGTTGATTTAGAAGAACAAAGAATGACAGGAATTGATTTAGTATTGCTATCTGCTTTGAGCGATCGACACATCTCAAAACCACTTTTACCCCCCATCACAATATCTAAAACAATTAAATTGGGCTGATAGTCAGTGATTTTTTCCATTGCCTCTTCTGCACTCTGAGCATCCAAAACTGTCAAACCTGCTTCTTCTAAATATGCTGTGATAACTTTTCTATCCGTCAAGCTATCATCTACTACCAATACTTTGCCCATTGTTTATTCCTCGATCGACATTAGTTGTACTTCTAATTAAAGATTTCCCAAAATTTACGAAAAAATTTCTGTTAATTAATAAAAACTTTACAAAAGTTTTGTTTGCGTTGTGAGTCTTTTTTGGTTAAATAAAAAAAACTTTTATCTCTAAGAATCAAAATCAGAATCAAGTAGTGTAATAAATGAATTTATAATTTTATATTATTAAGCTTATTTTAACGATTATATTTATATGCCAAACAACAAACTACCAAGCAAATTCAATTTACTTTTAAGATTATAGAATGAGCTATTAAGCTGGCATCAGTCAAATTAATCAATTGATATCACTTGGATTATAAAAAATAATACGAAATACTTTAATATTTGCTACAGATGGCTGACACGGAGACTTGGAGATCTATTGGCAGCATTCTTTTTTTATTTTAGATAATAAACTCAAGCAAACTCTCAGTAAAGCATGCATTTAAAGCTAATAAATTAAACTGATTTCAACATTGACAGCATAGTGTTTGGACTATCTTCCGATTGAGAAGAAGTGAATTTTTTAATTGTTTTGATTATTACTTCAGTTTCAATTGGTTTGGCTACAAAATCATCAGCACCCACCAGTTTTGCTCGTACGCGATCGACAATACCATCATTACCAGTCAGCATGACAATGGGAACATTTTGTAATTTAGAAACTCGCTGAATTTGAGAACAAATTTCGTAACCATTTAAGACGGGCATTCCAATATCAAGAAAAATCATATCGGGGATATTACTTATTAAACTAGGAATAGCTTTTATTGCTTCTTGAACACCTAAAAAACGATAACCAGATTTAGTAATAATTTGCTCCATAATATAGATAACTTGAGGACTATCATCGATGCAAGCAATGATAGGTTTTCTATCTGCTGATGTTTTTTTAAATTCTAATAAATTATCTGGTTTCTTAACTAGTTGTAAATCTTTAATTTCAATGAACTTAGCTAATTCTTGTTTGACATAGGGCATTAAAGAAACTGTCAATTTCAACAAATCCTTATTCATTTTTACAGCTAAATCTCTAAGACTATGTTTACCATTTAGCCAAGAAGAAAAGTTTTTATAAATTACAGGAGAAACAACCTGCTTTAGTTTGTTAGCATCAACTATAATTGGTGAGTAATTAGGAGAGATTGAAGTAAGTTCTCTTTTAATCCACATCAACCATAATTCCTGCACTTTTTTAGTAATTAAACTTACATCAAAAGCAGCATTGGATATTTTTAATCCGTACTCCAGCAATGAGGAAGTCGGGATTTCTTGAGAATTAATGGAGATAGATTCAGTTGCTTCTTTTTGTAAAATATCAAATAATATCTCTTGTATTTGCTGAATGATTATATTCTTTAATTGATTTTGTTGGATTATTTCTTTTTGTAATAAATTAGAAAAAAAACAGTATTCTTGACATTTAAATTTATCGTCAAGAGAAAAATTGATTTTAGTTCTATCGACTTGAGGACAATAGTTTTTGAGATGTCTCCGTAAAGCTTTAAAAGGATGAACCCCACCATCCGCCCAAATTAATTTACCCAGACACAAATATATTTTCCACTCCGTTACTTGCTTTGAGTCTTGTAACTTTACATTAATAATACCTGTAAATTGTTTTTGGGAAACCTCATGAAGGAGCGCAATTAACATAGAATTATAAATTGAAATTAGAGACAGTTTTGATTCAATTATAAATTTAGTTAAGATTCTTATACCTCAGTGAATCCAACCAAAAAAGTATTAAGAAATCAAATTAGATTTTAGTCGTAAAAATTTTTAGGTTAATTGTTAATCGCTAATTGTTATTAGTTATTGGTAGTTTATTATTTTTGATAGATAATTTAAGATAGCTAGATTAAGCTATTAATCTTTTTTGAGGAAACGATGGATTTGACGAGTTCCAAAATGCTGACAAGAAAAAGAAGCCACTTTAGCTGCACTATCTAAAGCTTTAATAAAATCCTGTTGCAATATATAATGACAAAATGCACCATGAAATATATCCCCTGCGCCTAAAGTATCAACAACTTTGACTCGATTGATAGCTACTGTTCCTTGCTTATTTTTACTTGTGTATTGAATATTTTTTGCCCCGTTAGTGATAGCTATATGGGGAATTTGTTGAGCTTTTAAATAATTAAAAATATCCTTTTGTTTATGACAATTAGGAGGAAAAAAATCGGCAGAACAAATCGCATAATCTATGAAAGGTAAAACCAATTCTAGTCCAGGTTTCCAACTACCTCCATCTAAAACTAGAGGAATGTTTTGCGCTTGTGCTTGTTGGGCGATCGCACAACTTATTTCTAGCTGATGTCCATCAATTAAGACAATATTAATTCCAGAGAGAACATCCTTGGGTATTTGTACTAATCTAGCTTGAGACTTAGTAGCATTGATAGACACGACTGCTCTTTCCCCTGTAGATTCTGTGACAAATATTGAGGAAACAGGGGGAGATTGCGATTTATCTGCCTCTAAATCGCTCGATTCTACGGCATATTCTTCTAAATCACTTTGAATCAAATTACTTAGGGGATGCTTGCCGATAATACTTAGTAATTTTGCTTTACTTCCTAAGCAGTTAAAAGTTACTGCTGCATTAGTAGCTGGTCCTCCAGCAGCTATTGTTTGCTGAAGGGCAACAATTTTTTCATTGTTACGGGGTAGACGAGTGGTTAAATAAATTAGGTCTAGGGTAGTTAACCCAATAAATAGTCCCTGGAAATTAGTACTCATGTCTGTAAATTTAAATTCAGGATTACTTTATCTGGTAGGCACACCAATTGGAAACTTAGAGGATATTACCCTAAGGGCAATGAGAATTCTTCAAGAGGTAGATTTAATTGCAGCCGAAGATACTCGGCGGACAGGAAAATTATTGCAATATTTCCAGATTAATACACCCCAAATCAGCTATCATGCTCACAATCAAAATTTTCGCACGGCAGAATTATTGTCTCACTTAGAACAAGGAAAATCGATCGCTTTGGTAACTGATGCGGGAATGCCTGGTATATCCGATCCTGGTTATGAAATGGTGGTCGCAGCGATTGAAGCACAGATTAAAGTAGTTCCTATTCCTGGAGTGACGGCAGCTTTGACTGCCTTAACTGTGTCTGGTTTGTCCACAGATAGATTTATATTTGAGGGTTTTCTTCCTGTTAGGGGTAAGGAGAGAAAAGAAAGATTGGCAAGCTTACAACATGAAACCAAAACCCTGATTTTTTACGAAGCACCCCATCGGATTATAACCACTTTAACAGATTTAGGAGCAATTTTAGGAACAGAAACAAGAATTGTGTTAGCAAGGGAGTTAACTAAAATCCATGAAGAATTTTGGCGAGGAACTATTGAGTCAGCGATCGCCCTTTATACTAATCATCGTCAAGCAAAGGGAGAATATACTTTAATAGTGGCGGGCAAGTCCGCTACTGAAACTCTTGTTCTCTCAGAAGCAGAATTAAAAACGGAATTAGCGCAATTACTTCAACAAGGCATGACGAGATCGCAAGCTAGTCGTCATTTGGCGCAACTAACTTCTCTATCTCGTCGTCAAATTTATCAATTAGCTTTAGAAATATAGGACAAGATTGCGGTTATTACCTTTAAATTCTCTATTTCTTCTCGATTACCAGATTTAATACCTACATACATCCTAATCAAGGATGAGCTTAACCAGAAATTTTGCTATTCTTAATTGCTCAAGAGATGAAAAACTTACCCTGATTAATGAACAGTTCACACAATAGTAACCAAAACCCTGATTGTTTTTTGGGCAATAACTTTTCTAAAAATAATACTCTCATGAGTATGAACAATGTCGTCAGCAAAATGCTGGTAACCCTAGAAGCCATCGCTGAAGCTGTTGTGTGGGTTAATGAAGATCGAGAAATTCAATGGTTTAATTGTGCTTTTAGAAAATTGGTAGCTAAATCCGAGCGCGATATCTTCCAAGCCAAGTTAATAGAGATATTACCCTTATCTATTGATAAACAACCTGTAGACATAGAAGCATACCCTGATGTGAGAATACAACAAGAAAAATATGAAACCAGAGAATATGAATTTAGCCGAGCAGAAACTTCTCTGGTTCTAGAAATATCAGGGGATTGTGTCTTAGAGAATGATAACAAAAAAACTGCTATTTTATTTATTAAAAATAAGCAAGCAGAATTAGCTAGACAGCAGGCAGAAAAAGCTTTAGAGCAGCAATTACAACGAGTACTTTTACTGGAGAAAATTAGCCAAGATATTCGGAAAAGTTTAGAGCTAAAACAAGTGTTTCAAACTACTGTCCATCAGATTGGAGATATTTTTCAAGTCGATCGTTGTCAAATCTTTGACTATTATCCTCAACCTACAGCGAAAGCTTGTGTAGTTGAGGAGCATCTTGTACCTAACTATGCTTCTATGTTAGGAATAGAAGTCACTCTACAAGATGCAGCCTGTCTAGATAAAGCTTTTACTAAAGAACAAGCAGAGGTTTGTGCCAATGTCTACCAAGAGCCTTCTTTACAACGTTCTATTCCTGTTTATCGACAATTTCAAGTTAAGTCTTTGATGGCAGTTCGTACTTCTTATCAAGGTAAGCCTAATGGAGCTATTGTAGTTCATCAGTGCGATCGCTTTCGTCAATGGACACAAGCTGAAATTGAATTATTAGAAGCAGTAGCTGCTCAAGTTGGTATTGCCATTGCTCAAGCTAAACTCTTAGCCAAAGAAAAACAGCAGCGTCAGGCTCTAGAAGAAGCTAAACAGAAAGCAGAAGTAGCTGAACTTGCTAAAAGCGAATTCTTAGCTAATATGAGTCATGAATTTCGTACCCCTCTTAATGCCATTCTTGGCTTTACTCAATTGATGGCAAGAGATGAAGCTATAACTCCTCAACAAAAAAAATCTCTGAGTATTATTCACAAAAGTGGAGAGCATTTACTCAATTTGATTAATGATGTTTTAGAAATGTCCAAAATAGAGAAAGGAGAAACTAAGTTACAGCCAAAAGTATTTAGCTTACATCGAATGCTACACGATCTTAAATTAATGTTTCAACCTTTGGCGCAAGCGAAACAGCTATCTCTTCAGTTTGAATTGGCAAGAGGATTGATAGAGTATATCAAAACCGATCGAGTTAAATTACGACAAGTTTTAATTAATTTACTAGATAACGCCATTAAGTTTACTCAGACTGGAGGTGTCACTTTAAGAGTTTTAAGTCTGCGAGAAATTTCTATGGGTAATTTGGCAATGACCACTAATCAAGCCAAGCTGATTTTTGAAATTGAAGATACGGGGATAGGTATAGCTGAACCAGAGATGGAGTTATTATTTAAACCCTTTATTCAAACCACAGCAGATATTCCTAAGCTAGGAGGAACAGGTTTAGGACTTGCTATCAGCCAACATTTTGTTAATTTAATGGGAGGGAAAATTAATCTTGTTAGTACTCTGGGGGAAGGCTCTCGATTTTCTTTTGGTATTCAAGTAGATTTAGCTCCCCCCTCTACCTGTAAATCTACCTATGAGCCAATGTCTGCCGTTATTTGTCCTGAAATCGTGCCGACTAAATCCCTTAATTGTCGGGATTTAAGCTGTATGACTCCTCAATGGATAACTAAACTCTACCACGCAGCGATCGCTGTTGATGCTGATTTGCTTAAACAATTAGTTGCCCAAATCCCTTCAACTCATCAATCTTTAGCAACTGCTTTAGAAGAATTAATTGGTAATTATGATTTCGATCGAATTGTTGAATTGAGTAGTCAAGATATACATAAGCAATATTAGTTTTCCGAAGGAATAAGAGACTTAGGAAAAAGATTAATCAAACAGGCGTAAGAGCCAATACCGTAACCCAGATTGAATTCCCACAGAGGGAAATTGTTATTTAACCTGTTCTCAGAACGGTAACGCCATCTAATTAAACCCAGATAATCATTACTAAAATTAGGAGATATTTAAATTAGGAGATATTTGCCAATATTGCACCCTTTGAGGCTAATTTATCTGTACCTAATTGATTATCTTTTGTGCGCTAAGTCCAATAATCCCTCTTTTATTATTACCCTAGAGACTAATAGCTAATAAATAACTCGGTCAATACTTACTCCCTATTACTTAGTTGAGCGATCGCTTTACTAATCATTTCTTTTTGTTCTGCGTCATATCCCCACTTTTGCAGGAATTCCTGATAACTACCTTCTCCAGTGGTAGTAGTTGTGTTTAGTTTGTTTAATTCTTCAGTAATTAAATCTAAATTTAACTGTTTAATTAAATTGGCACTACGAAGAGCAACCTGTTCAGAACTTTGAGTATTTTCTCGATCATTATTACGCCGATGAGTAATAATCATTGCTGTAGACATAGCTAAATTTTTAACTAATAACTCGCTAACTACATCAGGAAAAGATTTAAGCGCATTAATTATTCCAGGAGAGGGATTATCTGCTAGGGGAAGTTCGCTAGTTAAATAAGCAACAAAAAAACCTCTTGCACCTTGTTTATTTTGGAGCAAAGAACTGACTGCCTTTTCTATTTCTGATTCGCTTAATTTCTCTACTTCTATCTGTACTATTAAAGATTGAGTAGTCGCGATCGCTTGAGGAAAAGAAATCGAGGTTGCTGCTTCTTGATTAATATTAGTCATGGTCGTAAAAACTTATTCTTGATAAACTTGCAAGTCGAACCAAAAAGTTGTACCTATGCCAGCTTCACTTTGTAAATGAACTTGACTATTGTGTTTGTCGATAATATTTTTAACAATTGATAATCCTAAACCTGTACCTTCGAGGGTATGAACTTTATTTTCAACACGGAAAAAGCGATCGAAAATAGCTTCTTGATCTTCTGGTTCAATACCAATACCAGTATCTGCTACTTCTACTCTTACAGAAGGTATTTGTTCGGCAAATTGCGAGTCAGATTTTACTTTATAGGCTCTAATAGTCACTTGACCACCAGAAGGAGTAAACTTGAGTCCATTACCTACCAAATTAGTCAGTACTTGTAATAATAAGTCGTAATGTCCCCAAACAGTTGGTAAATTCCCTTCTATTTCTTGCCCAATTTTGATTCCTTTATCTTTAGCATTCAGTTGATAAGTTCTTAAGGTTTGTTCGATTACTTGAGTTAAATCTACACGACAAAAGTTATAAGTACGGGAAGAGTCTAAACGGGATAAATCTAAAACATCATTGACTAAACGAGTGAGCCTATCTGTTTCGTGGTTAGCTGTTTCTAAAAATTCTTTCTGCTGTACTTCTGTTAAATCTTCTCCATATTCAAATAAAGTTTCAATAAAAGACTTAATATTAAATAACGGCGTTCTTAATTCGTGGGAAACATTACTAATAAATTGACTTTTAGCTTCGTTTAATTCTACCTCTCTGGTAATATCCTGTACTGTCATGGCAATACCTTTAACACTTTTATGATATTGCTCTAAAACTTGAGTTAGCAGAATACGCACTGTTCTGCGAGTTGGTTGATTTAGAGTAAGGCGAAATTCATCTCCAACCGTAAAACCATCTTCTGGAGGAGTCAAATTTTCGCTATCATCTGATTCTAGTTCTTCATTTTGTGGTTTTGTTTGTGTCTTGTTAGCAACAATTTGATAAAGGGGTTTAGTTAGTTTGATGGTTAATTCTGTAGGTAAATAATGAAGTACATTTTCCCCAATGATATTTTTACCTTCCCAGCCAAACATTCTCCTTGCTGTAGGGTTGATGAGCATAACACGCATATCAGTATCGATTAAAACTGCCCCATCAGCAATAGTTGAAACTAGAGTTTCTAGTTTGGCTTTTTCTGCTGTCAGTTCTTCTATATTTTGTTCTTCATACTTTTCTAGCCGTTCTGCCATATCATTAAAACCAGCAATCAACTCCCCTAGTTCTCCTCTTAGGGGTAAGTCTATACGTTGTTTAAAGTTTTTAGCAGCAATATTTTTTACACCTACTAATAACTCTTTAATAGGCTTAGTAATCATGAGTGCATTAAAGACATTACCCAGAATTACCATCACCCAGATAGAGATAAATACTGCTAGGGTAACGTCTCTAGTGAGACTAGAGGAAACAATTGCTGTGGGATTGGGATTGATCCCTACTGCTATTACTCCTAAATACTTACTTTCATGAAACAGAGGAACAAATACATCTGTTACTTCACCGTTAGGGGTCAAATGTTGACGAATAAAGGGTAAGTCGCTATCTGGTGAGTAGTTATCTGGTAATTTAATCCGACGTTCAATAGTCAGAGAGTTCTGAACTTCTGCTTGAGAATAGGGAATACCAAAGAAAATTTTGCCTTGTTCATCGGCATAAATTAAATAGCGTACACTAGCAGTACTACGAAAAAAACGATTAGAAAATCTAGCCAAACTAGATAAATCTTCTTCCGCTACTAAAGGGGCAGCATTGGCTGCTAATAGCAACCCCAAATCGCTGCCAAAACGAGTATCATGGAGTCTAGCATCTGCTTGGATAGTATTAACTGCCCAAAAAGTTAAACCACTCATAACCAGAGAAACTACCAAAGTAGCAGCAGCCATCAGTTTGGTCTGGAGAGTAAACTCTGACCACCAATGGGCAAATATTTCTCTGAGTTTGGCGATTAAATTAAACAAGGCGAATTAGGGTTTTTGTAAATAATCTTAACTTGCTGCAATTATAGTTTACCAATTGTGATGGTAAACGATGATAAGTATTTTAAGCTTTAAAGAGTAAAGAGGGTCTGAATTTCAACTAATTTTAGCGATTGCCTGGGTTAATCCCTCTAGGGTATATTCTTGCGCTTCTATATCTACCCTGCCGAATAATTCTTGACAAGTTTTAGAGGTTTGGGGACCAATGGATGCTATGTCAACATTGTCTAAGATGGATTGAAGAGTAATTTGAGTATTATTGTCTAATTCTCGTTTTATAAGTTGAGCAAAGTTTCTGACGGTTTTAGAACTAGCAAAGGTAACGATATCGATTTGTTTTTGTTGTAGTGCTTGCCAGACAGTTGGTTCAATTGTTTGGGGACAACTAGATTGATAAGCAGCTACTTCTACGACTTCAGCACCTTTAGCTGTTAATTCTTTCACTAATACTTCTCTGCCACCAGTCTCTACACGGGGGAAAAGAATCTTTTTTTGAGTTAATGCTTCAGGAAAGTTAGCGACTAAAGAATCAGCCACAAAATCAGGAGGAATGAAGTCTGGTTGCAGATTTTGTTGTTGGAGAGTAGCAGCAGTTTTTTTGCCAACTACAGCAATTTTAATTCCTGCTAGAGTACGTGCATCTTTACCTTGCTCTGTCAAGCGATCGCAAAAATAATTCACTCCATTGGCGGAGGTAAGGATCAACCAATCAAAACTAGCTAAATTAGCGATCGCTCGATCTAAATCTGCCCAACTCGATGGTGCTGCAATCTCTAAAGCAGGCATTTCTAGGATATTTGCGCCTTGTTGCTGTAATAAATCTCTAAATTTGCTTGATTGTTCAGCAGAACGAGTAATTAAGACTGTTTTTCCTGTCAAGGGAAGATGAGAGGAAGGAGATTGTTGAAATCGATCGGCTAGTGCCACAACTTTACCAATAACAATAACAGCTGGAGAAAGAGAAATCCCCTTAGTTATCTCTACTATATCGGTTAGAGTACCCCAAAAAATCTGTTGTTGAGGACGACTACAATTCTTAATAATTGCCACAGGTTCATTACTACATCGTCCACAATCTTGTAATTTGTTGACTATTGTTGCTAAAGAACGTCCTCCCATCAAAATTACTAAAGTATCTATCCGTGCCAAAGCATCCCAGTCAAGGATGTCTGGGTTGTGTCCACTTAAAACGGCAAAACAACGACTTAAATCTTTCTCGGTTAGGACAATACCTGCTAGTAGAGGTGCTGCTATAGCCGAAGAGATACCTGGAACTATTTCCCAACTACAATCTGCTGCTTGTAAGGCTTCTATTTCTGGAATAGCACGACCAAAAATAGCAGGATCTCCACTCTTGAGTCTTACTACTTGTTTTCCCTCCAGACAATAACTAACCAGTAAACGATTGATTTCTGCTTGGGATGTACTAACTTGACCGCCTCTTTTGCCTACATCTAACTTGAGACAACGATCGCAGACTAAATTGAGCAAGTAATTATCTACTAAAGCATCATAAATTAATACTTCTGCCTGGGAGATTAATTGTTGTCCTCTCAGAGTCAGGTAATTAAGGTCTCCTAATCCTGCTCCTACTAAATAAACTTTACCACTTCGTTCCATTTCATCTTTTTATTTGGATATTTTGTATTCCAAGGAACTCTCTTGTCCTAAGATTCATTGCATAATTCATAAAATAATCTAAAATTGTGAAACTTAAATTGTTCAATTAATATATAGACTTATGGATTACAAACAAGAGCTAATTACTACTATTCATGATTTTGGTTGTAATTTAGAATTTTTAGAAGAAAGATTAGTAGAACTAAGTCAAGAATCCCCTACAGCAGTGCTAATTCCTGCTTTGTATGAAGAATTGGAAAGGCCGGC
>JBFRWE010000211.1:0-6908 GCA_051439345.1 Xenococcaceae cyanobacterium | reverse complement strand
AACCATAATCTGTAACGTTTCTCTTTCCCGTTCCTGGGCCGAGCGTAATTCAAGCTGACTCTCTTGTAGTTGTCTTTGAACCGCTAACATCCCCTCAATGGTTTTCTGGATTTCTTCAAAGGTCATAGATGATAAACTCCTAATAGATTTGATTTTGTTATGTCCCCTCGGTGGCCGCCAGGGGGACTGCTTTTATTTTATGCCCATTGGGTAAGGCGGTTGTCTATACATTAAATATATACAATATATAGATAAAAGTCGAGAAAGGGTATATATAAGTTGTCTATACTTTATGTCTAGTCAGAACGGGGTAGTAATGCCAGTACGGAGTTAAACCAGTTTATTTTAAGGTCGTTAGGACGTATAGACGAGAATCTAGACAGTAATTTAGATAGTATAGATAAACGTATAGAAAACTATCTAGGCATTAATCTAGATGCTCGTATAGAAGCAACGATTAAAAAATATCTAGACAAACATATAGACAAATATCTAGATACTAATTCTGACAAACGTATAGACAAATATCTAGACAAACATATAGATAGTGAGCATCGATTTTATACTACAATTTAACGACAACAAAGCGACAAAAGGACAAGTTAGAATGTTCTCTAACTATATTCTTCCCGATGGTCTGCTATGCGTTCCATGAAAACACCCAAGGCTCGGATCTGCTGTTCTAGATTCTTTTTAAGCTCATTTGTAACCAATTCAGCTTCAGGCTGAGGATAACTTTTTAACCGCTCGCAGGCATCTCTAAAATCATCAAGCAGAGCAAACATCTGCTTGCCAAAATCTTCTTGGATAGCCTTAAAGTAGCGATTGTTTTGTTGGAAGGCTTCCATACGAATTCGCATCATTTCCGTACCTGATTCGTGTTTAAGACGTTCCTCAAGAACTCTTTGTTTCCATTGTTGGCATAGTTCAAACTCATCAATCAAAGCCTTGCCCATCAGTTCGATAAGTTTGCATTGAGCATTTGCTTTGGTGTTCAAAATTTTCGCTTCTGCGTCAGCTATAGTCCTGTCGGTTTTAGTAGGAAAAATCCGTCGCCACGCTGATAGAGCTTGATTGGGATTGTTCTGAATCGTGGATGTGAGAAATGTCTCAAGATCTCTTCTATTTTCTGGCTTGAGTAACATCCCTCCGATTGGTTGCTGTTCGCTTTTTGAGAGTTTGTTGTTAAGTGATTTCATAATTTAAACTTAGTTTTTTTTGTACTTGTCAATAAAACTATTCGAGCCAAGGATCGGGATATTCTTCTCTGTCGCGGTCATCTTCTTCAGAAGAATACTGGTTGGCATTATCCTCACTCCACTTATTCAATTGCTCTCGAAGTGACATGGGCTGTTCATTTTGCTGCGGAGTGTCTGACTTGTTTGGACTATCTATTTCCCGATAAACCTTAAAATCGTTTGTAATAGAGTCATCTTCATGTTCATCAGGCGTATCGAAGGGCTTATCTACATCGCGTGCCATTGTTGGAGTATCATTTGATGTATGGTTATATGAGTTGATCTCTTCTAAAGGCGAACTGTAGTTATGTTTTTGCTCTAGTTTTAAAGCATTATCACCTACGAAACGCAACTCTTTTTCAGCATTTTCAAACCTTTTAATGAGTACTCTAGCGTTAGCGATAGCTTCAGAATTTGTAACATAATCATCCATCAACGGAGCATGTTGGTTAACTTTTGAGATTTTATCAGCTTCATAATCGAAAAAGGTTTGAGAGCTGGCCTTTAACTCCTTCCATTTAATGGTTTCTTCATACGAATCATTTTCCTCGTCTTTCGTTTTAATTTGCATCAGCATTGGTGTAGATTCGATAAAAAGTGCGACGACAAACCAGTATATACTCCAGGTTCTATAAAAATTAACGTCTCGAATTTTCTCCCAAGCCCTTCTCTCACGGGGGTAGTTATCTTGAATACCTTCAGAAGAATCGAGACTATTGTTTTGATACTCTTTTTTTCTAAAATCCTCATAGAATTGTGCTTGCTCTCTTTCCAATTCTGGGATGAAAGCTGAATTGAAAAGAATTTTAGCTTTTTCTTCAATTGATAACTTAATGTCATCAGTACTATTTGATAAATTACCATTCTCTAGATCGCCAAGTTTTGATTCAAGTCGTTTTATCTTCGCGTCGAGTTCTTCTAGTTCATCTTGAACTTTATCGTCTTTATAAAATTCTTTTTTACCAGTTTCTTCAGATTTTTTAATATCTACTTTATAAAGAAGATTATTGTGGATCTTTCTTTCTTGTCTAGTTTTGATAAGTTGTTCTTCAATTTCAACTTTGATAGTATTTTCAACAACCCTGTTTGACATAAAAATGGGTAAAAACAATGACGTTGCTGAGGCGATCGCTATCCCTGGAATTAGTCTTAAAAGAACATCAACAAAGGATAACTTTTGCTTTGAGAAAACATGTCTATTGTAAGATATCTCCCCAATACTGATACCAACTCCAATTAGTATTCCTGATAGTGGAGGGAATATTGACGCAGCTGCTACTCCAATGATGCTACCATCGAAACTACTAATAATAATCGAGACAAGAGCTTTAGGAACTCTGTTTTTAGCACTTCCAGTAGAAAGATCCTGACAATTCCAATGGACCCCACCACACCATAACAAGCAATTTTTGAAGAGATTATTGCTAGAACGAGCGTTATTTGATGAGTTTGATATTCTAGAAATTCCCTCTTCAGATAGGGAACGTAATGGATTGAGTTTATGTAGCCCTCTACCCAAGGGAGTATTAATAAAAGCCCACTGTGTACGATGAGTTTCAGCATCCAATGGTGAGCTATTGTTGCTAGTTAATTCTTTACTATCTACTACGTCAGATTTTGGTACTTTGCCATTAGTCTTTGTGCCAATCACTTTAATTTTTCCTATGATATATTGAAGTTCTAATCATTTCGCTCGATTTTTGGTAAATCCGTAGTGCTGTGTGAATGTAAAACCATACTCTCTATGACCTCCCAGAACTTTTGTTATTACCTGTAAGCTAAATTTAAGTCATTTCACAACACTAAATTTCTTTAAATTAAATGTCTGACTGTAAGTAGTCGGACATAAATAAACGACTCTGTATTAAGAATTGTCAAGTTCTATATCCTCAATATTTTTGAATCTAGGCAAGCCATAGAAAAATAGGCGTATTTGCCCTCTTGAATAATGGGAACAAGCAGACTAACATATCGATCGTTAACCCCTGAGAGTAAAAATTGACTTGCGTTACTCAGTAAACTCAGTAAACTCAGTTATACATATTCTACTGTGAAAGTTCTGTAACTTTTTATACCAAAAACAAAAACTATGCTCACATCCAAAAATCTTGATGTCATCGCTGACCAATATCAACTAACATATCAGCAGAAGGAAGTTTTTTTAGCTAAAATTCTTGATAAAAAGAGCTATAGTCAAATAGCCGAAGAACTAAACACGAGCGAAAATGCTTGTCAAAAATGTATGGGAGAAGTCTATAAAAAGTTTAATATTGAGGGAGAAAGAAGAGGAAAAGAACGTCGTCTCGTTAAATGCTTAAATATTCTAGTAGAAGTTTCAGATTTACCTACTGCTTCTACTATCATTCCTCAAAATATCAAATTTATCCTAGAAGGTGTTGATCACCATCAATATGAAGAACAGCAAAAAATCGAGCTACGAGAGTTTTTTAGTATTTCAGATATATCCCATGAAGCTGAAACAGAAAAAATATTGAAGTTATCAAATTGGATAGTAAAAGATTTTAAATTAATTAGTAGTTATCATCGCATCAGTCAGGCCAAAGTAAAACTGTGGAATCCGACAAGTGAAAGAGAATATACAACTTCTCTTTCAGGTGAAGGTTCAATTAACACGCTATGCCAAACTTTAATTCATTCCTTTAAAAATTTGCTAGGAAAAACAAATAATATAAATGACTGCTGCTTTCACCGTATTGATTTTAAAAATGAATCATCAGGAGGAGATAATAATATTCAAGCAACTATTATTTTACTTAATAATCATAAATTTTATGTTGGTAAAGCAACTCAAATAGATATCATAAATGCCTCTTTTAAAGCTTGTGTCAATGCACTTAATCAGATTTTATCTCAACAACCAACATCTATAGATGAGCTATCGCAAGATATGATTGGTGATCTGACAATACAACTATCTGGTGATTTAAGATTTGAACAAACAATGGAACTTCTTAAAAAAAGAAATAATACGGAAATATTGGCTGTAAGTAATGGGAGTTTAATTAAGTGGTGGGAAAGTCAGATGGGGCATCGTTTTTTAGAGTTTCATAAAACATTAGTAAAACGAAATATTAAAATTAAAAGAGTGTTTGTCATTGAGAATATGTCTCAAGATATAGAAGACATTATGAATAATCAACGGAAAAACAAAATAGAAGTTCGGTATATCTTCAAAAAAGATTTTAAAAACATAGATATTTCCGAAGTTTCAAAACTTTCTAATTTTCTTGTTTCTCCCAGTGTTTTCCGAACAGAAATGCAACTGAATAATGATACTGGAAAAGAACAAGGATCTATTTCATTCGACAAGTTCGAGATAAAAAAAGCAGAGGTTCAATTCAACAAAATATGGGAAAAAGCAACAGAATGGAATGGGATTTATAGTAATCACTAGGTCAGTTAGGACATATAGCGTGTTCATACAAAAGAGTTTTTCGTGCTTCTTTTTTCGGTAGTGATTCAAGCAAAGAAGGCTTGTTGTTGTTGTGTTGAAAGATATGGTAAAAACTTTTTTTTGCTTGTCAAAGAATTTAGAATAGTCCCCCATGAAAGTTAACCGACATGGCCGAGCCAAGATTTTAACCATAGAAGAGATCCAGATATTATTCTCTGACGGGTTAAAACTGGAACGAGATCGGGTGCTGTTTGGGGTCATGTTGTTTACGGCGTGTCGTATTAATGAAGCTTGTACTTTAAGGACAACGGATGTCTATGATCGTCGTGGCCGTGTCATGGAAGAAATTATCTTCCGTAAGCAGAACACTAAGGGCAAACTAGCCACCAGAACCATTCCCGTGTTTGAGGATTTAAGGATACTGCTGACCAACTACGGGATAGATCGCGCAGAACGGTATTTATTTCCTGGAAGGTTAGAAGGGCATATACAACCGGATAGCGCGTCTAGAATCTTTAGGAAAGCCTGTATAAGCGTGGGAATTGTTGGGGCATCCACTCACAGCTTCCGAAGGACAGCGTTAACCCAGATGAGTAATGGCGGAATTCCGTTGAGGGTGATCCAAGAGGTGAGTGGTCATAGAAATTTAGGACAGCTTCAAAAATATTTAGAGGTTCAACCGGAACAAGTTCGTGGTGCGATCGCCAGTCTGTCTATGTTGAGTCCGGATATCCCCCTACCGGGGGATAAATGTCATGAAATCTTGATAGACAAGAAATGTGCAAATCACGACCTCGATGCTCATCCTGAAGCTCCTTTGAGTATCTCTGAATCAATAGACGATTAGACGTTAAGAGTAGATATTATTTCTAAAATTGACTAATTCATCTAGATATTTGGGTTTATCTGCGGTTAAGCTTCTAATTCATAAACGTTTCTTATCAATTTAGTTGTGTATATCTCTGCAAAGAATTAAAATGCCTTTTATATATTACTGACCAAAAAAAGGGGGGTTGCCTTTAATGAAGTTTTAAATTACTAATTTGAATCCGGTCTGAACCACAGCACAGATCGCAAAAACAAAATAACTTCACCAATTAGGGGACAACCCTTACCAATACAACTTTTACTATTTTGAAGTTTACCGTTTTTTTTGTGGATATAGATCATTCAACTAGGTAATGAAACTCAGATAACCCCCTTGTGTAGCAGCACAAGAGGACTGGTGAATGGATGCCACAAAAATTAAGCAGGAATTTATTAACTTAAGTGCGATCGCCCCTAACATCTTCGAGATGGCGGTGACGTTCTTACCCGACATTGAGATCAACCACGTCACCCATGAAGTGGAGGGAACGCCCCTTTACGATGTCTTAAGGTGGCCTTACACTCGCTTTGGTCATCAAGCGTCCCCGGATCTACTGGGTGCCACGTTTATTCAGGAAACTGGGAAGCCTTGGCAGTGTAAAATCTATGGAGAGTTAAAGAAACCTCGTAAGAACAAGAAAGGTAAAAATAAAAAGGCTAAACGCAAGAAAACGGGACAATATTACGCACCAAAAGGAATCGGGGACGTTCCTTACCTTCCCCCCGTCCCTAGAGAAACCATAGAAAAAATAGCCAAGAAATACGATTTACCCATACCCCCCGAAAATATATCCTTCTGGGAGTGGTTTAAAGAAAATAAGGTTATTCCCGTACTTCTAACGGAAGGGGGCAAGAAGAGCCTTTCAGCGTTGTCTGTGGACATACCTGCTATCGCCCTGTATGGGTGTCAATGTGGAGTAGATCCCGAAACCGGAGAAATTAAAGAATCTTTACGTCCCTACGTTGAAGGCCGGGGGGTTTATATTGGCTTTGACCAAGATAATAAACACAAGACAAGGCGGATCGTAGCTAAAGCCGTCGTTCGAGTGGCTAAAGGAATATCTCGAATCGATGGCAGTCCTTACAAAGTCCTCTGGGATATCGAAGACGTGAAAGGGGTTGATGATGTTATTAAAAATAAAGGTGGCTACTATTTAAAACAAAGAATTAAGGTCGCTAAATTTATCGGTGAAGGGGAAGTTTCCTTAGATATTCCTTCTTTTGATTATGTGGTTTATGATGATGGGTCAAAACCTTTTAATCCTCAAACGAATAAGAGAGAGATAGGGGAGTTAAAAGCGGAAATTAAGAAGGTTTCTAGTCTGACTGAAATCAAGCCCCTCTTACGTCGTATCTCTGAGAAAAGATTAGCCCTTAAAGAGTGGAAA
>JBFRWE010000210.1:0-10252 GCA_051439345.1 Xenococcaceae cyanobacterium | reverse complement strand
TCAATCATACTTCTTAATATCAAGATAAATTGATTGCTTACTTTGGTGTATAGCAATCCTAAATTAAATGGTTAGGTACAGTAAAAGCAATTGTTACTTTGCTGTGATGCTGAGGTACTATTTCTGGGAAAAACTTCCAGAGTTTGTAGCTCCGTCACGCGAAAGAATCAAAAATCATCAATTCTTACAACCTAAATAGGATTGCCATACTCCCTCTTTTATGACTAAGAGGATTTGAACAAGAATCCTTTGATTCAGCCTAGGCAAAATTAACGTTTGCTCTCAGAGCTATAAAAGAAGAATAGAATAATAACACTCTGCTGATTGACTTAGATTAATAAAATCAAATTGTTTCTGATTGCTCTCATAATGAATTTATAACAGATAGATTTTTCTATCAATATTAGGGTTCAAAATAAAGCAAATATATTTATATCAAGAAATTTAGATAAGAAAAACAGTAAAATATGCTTCATAAATTATTTAGAATTAAACCAAAAAATATCTGCTTTGTTAACTGTTAATTGTTAATTGTTATAAATTATGAATAAATATTTTTCAGTGTTATTTTTTGATTGACTATTGAGAAATATTATGGAGTTTGTTTCCATTCTGAGAGATCGCGATCGACTGCATAATGCCAGTTTTTTGGGACTAACATTACTGAAGTTTCTTGGGCTGTAGTTGTTTTAGTATTATTAGCAGGAGCAACTTGAGCATAAACAGAACGATCGCTAAAGTTAGTATTACCCAAAATAATTTCGTGAATCTTCTTATTTTTTAATTCAATAGTTATTTTAGTAGCAGACCGATCTAGTCCGTATTTAGACAAATCAGCGAGAGGAATAGTGAAAGAGCGATCGCTTTTTCCGTTAGCGATTAAATCCAACAAAAAAGAGATGGTTGCATCGCTAGCTGGTATATCTTCAGGTTGCTTCATTTGCCAGGGCTGATTTTTATCTCCCGTCCGCACAAATTCGAGATTATTGTCGGATTTGGCAATAGTTATTTTTTGAATTTCTGATTCAGTTAACTGAAATATCTGTTGTTGTTTAGCTTCAATTTGACTGATTTTTTCTGTTGCTTTAATTTCATAAAAATAAACCCATCCACCTAAACTAGAAGCTAAAAATAATAAGAACCAAGTACTTCCTTTAAGTTTCATAACTAATAACTAGTAACTAACAAACTTTACCTTCTTCGCCACCAAACTGCACCAGCAACTACTAAACCTAACAGGGGCATAATTCTTAAAGCTGTCCAGCTAATAATACTTGCTTGTATATTAGATAAATTAATGCGACGATTTTTAGGCTCTTTAGGTCGAATAGAAAGGGTTTGTTCGTCTTCTTTAGCTAACCAGTTGACAGCATTGAGAAAGATATCTCCATTAAGTTGCTGTTCAAACCAACCATTAATAATAAATGTCGAACTACCAAAAATAACTAGGCGGGACTCTGAAGCAGGCTTTGACCTGGTAAAAGCAAAACCGATATTGAGAGGACCTTTGATATCTTCTTGTTCGTTAAAAGCAATTTCGGCGGTAGTTATATTGTTTTCTGCCCAGGTTTCAGCATCGGTAATAATTAGAGGGGCAGCAGTTACTCCTTTTATGGGTGTTGTTGTAATCGGTCGAGATTCTGGGAAGATAGAAATACCATTTCCGAGTCTATCAGTAATGGGATGATCGCCATAAGTAGTAATTAGTGGTGCAGCAGGACCAAATCCAAGAATACTACCAGCACCCGAAGCATCAATAATAAATCGATCGTCTAATTTGATGCCGTAATCTTGTAATAATGGTGTTAATTCAGGATTGGTGTTAGGTATCAGCATTAGTAACAAACTTCCACCATTGTTAAGATAAGTTTGGAGCATCTTTACTTCTTGGGGAAATAGCTCTCTGATGGGGCCTGGAACTACAATTACATCAGGTTCATTGGGGATTTTTCCGCTAGTTGCCAGGTTAATCGGTTCAACTTTATATCCTTTGTCTGACAGATTTTTAACCGCGATAGACAGACTATTTTCTGACCCTTCTTCTAGCTGTGCTTCACCATGTCCCTGAGTGAAGTAAACTAGAGGAGTATGATCCCGTAAAATTCTTTCGATCGCGTTGGTTAACTGCACTTCGGAAAGACTATTACTAAAATTATCATTAATCGTCTGTACTAATTGTTTTTTATTGTCATATTCTAAATAGATATCTCCCTTTGATTGCACATCAAATTTTTCTCTGAGTTCAATTCTTACATCTGGATCGACAAATTCATACTGAAAATTGTCACTATAACTCCGATAATTTTCTAGTAAAGGCTCTATTTCAGGTTTAGATTGAGGAGCGAAAACTAATACTTTAAGGGGCTTGGGTAAGTTTTGAACTATCGTTTGAGTCTGAGGAGAAAGGGTAAATAACTTATTTTCGGTTAAATCTAAACGGACAGAATAACGAACTGCTAGAAAATTAATTAAACCAAGAATAATTAATAAAGCGCAGGTAGATAAAATAGTATTAGTTCCTGCTTCGATGGAACGCTTATTTAAAAAGCTAGTTTTATTGTGATTAATTAAAACAAAGCAAATTATCAAAATAAGTAATCCAGCTATTAATAAACCCCAAGCTATTGCTGACCATGTATTTTCAATTAATCGAATAATAATTCCCGCAGTAGTAATTGCTAATCCTAAAAAAAACAATATCTTATTCATTAGCTACTTCTCAACTATTAGCTAGTAAATCTAGTAGTTTCTACTGATTGAGCCGTGAGAAACAAACCCAAAAAAATGTAACTAGCAAAAACAACTAAATTACTAGTGTCAAAAATTCCTTGAACTAGATTATTATAGTTTTCTAATAAAGAAATATGTTTTAATATTTCTCCTAGTATACCCTCAACATTTTGAGCAATTAGATCGACAATCCAAAGTAATAAAACTATAGCAAAAGTAATAATTGCTGCGAAAATAGAGCTTTCTGTTAGAGAAGAAACAAACATTCCTAGAGAAAGAATAGCTGCTGCTAGTAAAATTAAACCCAAATGGGCTAGTAAAGGTACAGCAGGAGAAATAGGTGGACTGGCTGCACTAAAAACAATTGCTTCATAGAATAACCATGGTAAAATCATGACGATAAAAAAAGCGACTACCCCTAATAGTTTGCCTAAAGCAACAACCCAATTAGCAATAGGCGATGTTGCTAATAACTCTAAAGTTCCTCTCTTTCTCTCTTCTGAATACAACCCCATAGACAAAATAGGCAGAATGAATAAAGAAAGTGACCCCATTACTGCAAAAAATGAATTTAAAAAAATATAAGCTACATCTATCGATCCAGTAATACCTAATTGTTCACCTGCACTTACTTGTTTGATAATTCCTTCTTGTCCTAATAATAATTCTACAAAAAATAAACCAGATATCAACCAAAAAACCGCAGTAATAATATAAGCTAAAGGCGAAGTAAAATATCCTTGTAACTCCTTTTGAAAAACAGCTATGGTATTAGAGATTATCATTATGTTAATTGTTTGATTACCTATTAATTACTTTCTTCATCCACAGTTGACTCTTCAGTTGTTAATTGTAAGAAGACATCTTCTAGGCTAAGACTAGTACGACGCATTTCTAATAAGCCTAATCCTTGATCGATAATGGTGGCAGCAATTTCTTTGCCTGGTTCTGTGTCTGTGGTGCAATTAATTTGTAATATAGTACGATTGGGTTTCAGATTACATTTAGTTTGATCGATTTCTACTGTGCTTACTCCAGCAATTTTTTGCAGCAGATCGATTATATTTTCTCGATCTCCTTCAATTTCCACTTCATAGCCAGAACTACCTTTAAGCTGTTCCATTAATAAGCTAGGAGTATTAGTAGCGACGACTTTACCCCGATTAACAATAGTAACGCGATCGCAAGTCATACTCACTTCTGGCAAAATATGCGTAGACAGGATAATAGTGTGTTCTCCTGCTAGACTTTTAATTAGATTACGGACTTCGATAATCTGACGCGGATCTAAACCGACGGTAGGTTCATCTAAAATGATTACTGGTGGTTCATGGACGATCGCTTGGGCAATACCCACTCGTTGACGATAACCTTTAGATAGTTTACGAATTATGTCTGTGCGCCTTTCGACTAGTTGACAGCGTTGGATAGCTGAATCTACTTTGGCTACGCGATCGCCTTTTCTAACTCCTTTGATTTTGGCAACAAAGTGTAAAAAACTCTCCACTGTCATCTCAGGATATAAAGGAGGATTTTCAGGTAAATAACCAACTCGACGACGTACTTGCATCGACTGCTTATGAACATCGTAACCTGCAATTTTGGCTGTTCCTGCCGTGGCAGGTAAATAACCAGCTAAAATACGCATGGTTGTAGTTTTTCCTGCGCCATTAGGACCAAGGAAACCGATAATTTCTCCCTTCTCAACTGAGAAATGAATGTCCTCAATTGCGGTAGTAGAACCGTAAGTTTTACTTAAATGTTCGACTTCAATCATTTTTCAAGAGAATCGGGAAAAGTTAGTAGTTAGTAGGTTCTTAAAATCTAAACTCACCTTATAAAAGGTTTAATTAGCTTATATTTTAAAGCCAAGTCTAAACTTAGACGAGCAATGGCAAAACAGATTACACTTTCGATTAAAAGAATACTACCAGAAGAAAGGATAGTAGTTTCTTCTAGTAAGGCTAATCCTCGTACAAGTCCAAAAGCCAAAACTGCACCATCATTGAGATGAGAATTGCGATCGCCACGGATAATATAGCGATAGGTTACTCCAAAAAGGAAACCACTTATCCAGGCTATTCCTCCTGGGATTAACAAATCTATACTCCCATACTGTTGTAAATAACTAAACTGTTCTCCTGGAATTGACAATACATAAGTATTAAATTCTCTGCTGACGAAATCAGCAATGACAAAAAATAGGGATGCTATAATCCCTGCTTTGAACGATTCGATTCTTTCTGTCTGTAAACTAGGCAAAATCTCCACCACCAAACAACACTTACAAAATATGATAAAGTTTGTATTAGATTTATTATTTTTATCTCAGAAAAAAATACAAATATGGATATTTTGACATTAGGTTGGGTTGCTTTACTAGCTCTATTTACTTGGTCTATTTCGATGGTAGTTTGGGGTCGTAACGGATTCTAGAGTCGTGGAAGCAGATTATATTCTTAATACTTTATTTCTGGTAGCTTTAGCTCTACTCGTTTTAGTGAGTGGTGGCATACTGTATCTGTCTACCTTAAAGTGGCGCGATCGACGTATGCAAATGCGCGATAAGCGTGGTGAAAAATAATAGTAAGCTTAGACGCATTTAAACTGCATTCTTCAATTCTGGTCAAGGCAATAGGCAAGAGGGAATAGGCAACAGAGAGTAGGCAACTTAGGTGAGTCCAAGCTTATCAGCTAAAAAATCGACAATTTTCACTTGAAAATTGTCGATTTTTGTCTTATAGATTCAGTCGATCGAGAACAAAAGCGTATTCCAACGCTATTTCTTTAAGACTTTCATAGCGTCCCGATGCACCGCCATGTCCTGCACTCATATTGGTTTTCAGTAACAATATATTATTATCGGTTTTTAATTCTCTTAGTTTAGCTGTCCATTTAGCAGGTTCCCAGTACTTGACCCGCGAATCATTTAAACCTGCGGTAATAAGTAAAGCAGGATAGTCTTTAGCGGTAACGTTATCGTAGGGGGAATAGGATTTGATGTAATCGTAGTATTCTTCTTCATTAGGATTACCCCATTCCTCCCATTCCAAAATAGTTAGAGGAAGAGATGTATCTAAGATACTAGTTAGAACATCCACAAAGGGAACATCGGCCACAACAGCTTTAACTAAGTCTGGACGCAGATTAATTACCGCACCCATTAGTAAACCCCCTGCACTACCGCCAGATATTACTAGGTGATCGCTACTTGTCCATTTTTCAGCAATTAGATGTTCCGCACAGGCGATAAAATCGGTAAAGGTATTTTTCTTAGACAAGAATTTGCCATCTTCGTACCATTTACGTCCCATTTCTTCTCCACCACGAATATGGGCGATCGCAAATACAAATCCTCGCTCCAACAAAGAAAGACGCAAAGAAGAGAAATAAACAGGATAAGAATAGCCATAAGAACCATAACCAGTTAACCACAGAGGGTTAGAACCATCTCGCTCGATTCCTTTTTTATAGACTAAAGAAATAGGAACTTTTGTACCATCAGTAGTAGTAGCGGTTAATCTCTCACTGGCGTATAAAGTGCGATCATATCCCCCTAAGACTTCGGTTTCTTTCTTTAATTCTCTTGCTTCTGTCTCGAAATCGTAATCGAAAACAGAAGAAGGAGTAATCATAGAACTATAACTAAAGCGAAACTTGGTAGTATCAAATTCAGGATTGTTTCCCCCAGAAAACGAGTAAGCTGGTTCGGGAAAAGTTAGTTCTTTTATTTCTCCTGTTGCTAAAGTTTGGATTCTGGCAGTGGGTAATCCTCCTTGACGTTCGTAAATAACTAAATAATCGGCAAAAGCATCAATTCCCTCTAGCATAATATCTTCTCGATGGGGAATAAGAGTTTTCCAATTAGTTTTATCGATGGAATTAACTGGTGTTGACATCAACTTAAAGTTAATGGCATCCTCATTAGTGACAATATAAAAGCGATCGCTATGATGTTCGACAGAATATTCAATTCCTGTCTGACGGGGTTGGAATAATTGAAACTCTCCATCAGGATTATCAGCATCAAGATAATGTACTTCTGAAGTGATTGTGCTGCCTAATTCCAGCAAAATATATGCCTGAGAACGAGTCTTATCCACACTCAGATAGTAGGCTTCGTCATCTTCTTGGTATACCAAAACATCACTACTGGGATCGCCACCTAAAATATGTCGCCATAGTTGATAAGGACGATTAGTATCATCTACCTTGGTATAAAAAACAGTCTGATTATCGTTACCCCAAGCAAAAGAATAATAGGTATTAGGAATTGTCTCTGAGTATAGCTTTCTCTTAGCTAGATCGAGAAAAACGAGAGTATATTGCTCTGCACCCGTTGTATCCGTAGAATAAGCTATAATCTGCTGATTGGGACTAATTGAGGTTACTCCCAAACTAAAAAACTCTTTTCCTGCTGCTAATTCATTTTGATCTAAGAGTATTTCTTCTTCTGCATCCAAACTCTGATATTTACGACATAAAATTGAATATCCTTTACCTTCTTCAGTGCGAGAGTAGTAATAGTAATCTTTGAGCCGATAGGGTACAGAAAGATCGGTTTCTTTAATTCGTGAGAGCATCTCATCATACAGAGCTTTCTGTAAATCTTCTGTATGCTTCATTTTAGCTTCTGTATAGTCGTTTTCTGCTTTTAAATAGTCAATAACTTCTGGTTTATCTTGTTGGCGTAACCAATAGTAGTCATCAATTCTCTTATCTCCATGAGTTACCAATTCGTGAGGATGTTTGGCTGCTATAGGTGGAGTTAGTTTTTTAGTCATATTTAAATATTTTTGTTCGCTTTGCTTTTATTCTAGATACTGTAGCTCTTGGTGAATGATACTCTATCGTCAAAAAAGTTCGTGTTCCCAATTACTGCCTTGCATAGTTAAATTTCAAAATGATTGATGAATATATTGAAGATGTAATGACCAAAAAGCAGATACCAGGGTTATCTGTGGCGGTAGTTAGAGAAGGTGAACCTCTATTGATGAAAGGTTATGGTATAGCTAACCTAGAACATTCTGTTGCAGCAACAGAAAAAACAGTTTATGAAATTGCTTCAGTAGGCAAGACATTTACAGCTACTGTAGTAATGATGTTAGTAGAAGAAGGTTTAATTGAGTTAGATAAAGCGATCGCCGATTACTTAGGAACGAGGATTGAATAAGATATCCATCTGAGAAGCTGTAAAGACCCATAGCCAAAACTATTCCAGACAAGTATTGACAAGTTAATAAATCCTCATTCCTTAGATAATTTACCACCTGCATGGCATTCAGCGACAGTAAGACATATTTTGTCTCATCAGAAATTGCTGGCTATTATTGTTCGGCGATCGCTTCTTTACCCATTCAGCCAGCAATAAGCTAGTGATATTTGATATTACAGCAACCGCATTATAGGTTAGGACAACACATTTAAGGTAGGGGCGAACGACCGTTCGCCCCTACTATAGACATTGAACAGATATAAAGAGCTTTTAGGAAAATGTTATTGAGATTTCCCTTGAGAATTCGTTTTTGCTTGATTAGTTTACTTGTCTGCTGGTTGGTAATTGGTTGGCAAACTATAGCTTGGGGGCAAATTTCCCTAACTACTGAGAATAACTATGGTAATTTACCACCCCTAGAAGTAATGCGATACGGTAATATCGAGGTAACTTGGGTAAAATCTCCTATTAATAGACAGGACTTATTGCAGATTGCTTCTCCTACTGTAATCGATCGCAGTAATCTCCAGAGCGATCTCCTTCCTGTAGAAATTAGAGCCCAAAATATTGAAGATTTATTGTGGCTTGCAGTTACTAGAATTAGAGGTGATGTGTTTACCAAGATCTTCAATCCTGAATCACCACAGAATCTTGTCCCCTCTGCAACTAAAGTATTTATTTCTACCCTCAATAACCTTCCTGTAATTCAAGTCAAGAATTCTAATAGTTCTCGTCCTCTAACTATTGCCACAGTTACTCAGACAGATGTTGATTTTTATAGTCAAACTCCCGAACAAATTATTCAAGATTGGCAAAAAATTATTGACGAAGAGATTGCTCAAATAGAATACTTTTATTCACCTCAAGTACTTCGCAATCGCTTAATCCAAGCGATCGCTATCTTCCTAGGAATACTGGCGATTAGTAGTATTTTAGGATTAATGTATTGGTTACTCGATCGCCGACTCCAAAAACTACAGTTAAAGTATGATGCTGGTATTGAGGCTTCAAAATCTGCCACTAAGGGTAAGTCAAAAGAAACAGTACAACCATTAGAAGTTCAAACTCTAGAAACTAATCCCGATGATGTTAATGAATCTGGAGATATTTTTGAGCGGCAAACCAGTTTAGAACGTCGTCTCGGTAATTATAAGTTATGGGGATGGCTCTTGGTTTGGTTAGTTATTTTAAGCTGGTATTTCGGTCTTTACGCCATTACCACCCGATTACCTATACTAATGCGCTGGAGTGAAAATGTTTTATCTCAACCGCTACAATTATTAGGGATTTGGTTTTTAGTTAGTCTATTAATCCAGATTAGTAGGACTTTTATCCATCACTCTATTAATGCTTGGAAAGCTAACCCCTACATAACCTTTGGTGAATCACAGCGAAAATCTTTGCGCTTGACAACCATCGCCACAGCTTTAAAAGGATTTACGGCGTTTGGATTTATTTTATTAGGAATTGCACTTACCCTAACACTATTTAATATCTCAACTGGTTCGATTTTAGCAGGAGGAGCAGTTATCGGTCTGGCAATTTCCTTTGGCACGCAAAATTTAATTAAAGATGTCGTTAACGGCTGTTTAATTTTGTTAGAAGATCTTTTTGCTGTAGGAGATGTAATTGCTATCAATGAGATGAATGGTTTGGTAGAAGGATTTAACCTGCGTATTACTCAACTACGGGATACTGAAGGTCAACTTATTACTATTCCCAACAGTGCAATCTCTGAGGTCAGAAATTTAACTCGTCTTTGGTCCAGAGTTGATTTTACCATCGAAGTTGCCTACGAAAACGACCCCGATCGAGTTTTAAAAGTTCTAGACGAAGTAGCCCAAGAAATGTACCATAGTCGTGAATGGCAAAATAAACTTCCTTCTCCTCCAGAAGTTTTAGGTATTGAACGGCTATCTCACACAGGAATGTTAGTTCGAGTTTGGCTTGTAACTGCACCGTTGCAGCAATGGGTGGTTGGTAGAGAGTATCGTTTGCGAGTCCGTAGAGCTTTTGCCAAACACAACATCGTCATTGGTAGACCTCAATGGGTCAACTATGGTGTAGCTTTAAACGGAAACGATTTGCACAATCTATCTATAGATTCCTTGTCTAATTCAACAAGCGAAAATAATAGCTAATTGCTAATAGCAATTAGCTATCTAGTCAACCAAACTATTGTTGATTATTCGCTACTGCTTCTTTTTCTTGCCAAAACTTTTCTAATTTAAATAAATCCCCAGTATTAATCTGCACATGATCCGTTGGAAAGTTATTAATTACATCAATAACAGTCCAACCTTCTTC
>JBFRWE010000209.1:0-18200 GCA_051439345.1 Xenococcaceae cyanobacterium | reverse complement strand
GTACAGAAAGCTGATTTTATCTGTAGCTGCGTTAAACCTAACTACTTCTTTCTTATTTACTTCATGGGAGCGAACATAAACGGTATTGGGTTTAATAACAGCGTTTCCCGTCTCCCAGGCTAAAACACCACTCACATCTTCCCGTAAGTGACTATTGGCAATGGGCAGAAAATTATCAACTGAAAGGTCTTTTAAAGAAATGCCTACCAGAGTTTGCTCATTATTATTCCAGGGATTGTCAAAAGTTACTCCTTCTGGTTTTTCCGTAATAATCATCGAGTGTACGGAATAAGAACCAAAGTCAATTTTATCTGTAGCTGTATTGAAATTCAGAATATCAGCACCATTTTCATCAACTACCACTACTTGACTATTAGATGGAGTTGTTGGTGTTGGTGGATTCGTTGGGGTTGTGGGAGCTCGATCATCATTGACAATAATAGCATCGCCTCTACCATCAAGGATACTGGCGTTTACGGCATTATCTAGTTCAACGTAAAAGTCTTCAGACATTTCGACAGTAGTGTCGCCATTAACCTCAATCGAAATAGTTTTACTAGTTTCTCCTGGGGCAAAAGTGAGAGTTCCAGTTTTGGCAACAAAATCCGTCATTGAATCAGCGTTACCATCCACAGTATTATAATTAACTGTAATTTCGCGCTCGCTTACCGCTGAGAGTTCAACAGTAAAAATAGCATTGCTCTTACCACTGTCTCCTTCCATAACCGATGTCGTATCGATCGATATTGTGGGCATTGGAGCGGGCATAGGTGTTGGAGCGGTTGGAGGTGTTGGCTCACCAGTATTGGGAGGATTATCTAAAACCGTATCTGCATCGGGTAAGCCTTGAAAATTATTAGCTGTCAATTGAGATTTAGAAATCCCTTTGAGGATAATTGTTTGATTATTAACGTCTGTTAGGTCAATTACCACACCTTGATTGCTGTCGAGTATCTGAACTTGATTAGAATCAGGCAACCAAAATTTCTTTAAATCCACTACATCTTCTATGGGGTCGAAATTCTCAATTAAATTACTTTTACCCCAACTCCAAGTAAAAGAGAAGACATCTGCTACCCCATCTGTACCCATGAAGGATTCTCCTGAATTAAGCGTAGTGGGAATAATATCAATAGGTGGATTGGGAACTGCTCCTCCTGTAATGTCTTCAGGCACATCATATCCTGCATATTCGTTGATGTAACGCAGAATTGAAGTACCGTATTCATCTACAGAGACTGTCCCATCAAGTAACAAATTGGCTAAACCATAAGGGCCTCTTAGATGCGCCCCTGCTAAAATGCCAAAAGGAGTAAAAGTAAGTGTTTTTTGAGTTCCTCGGTCATTAAAATCAAGGGTCTGACCGATGAAATCTTCAACGGTTTTACCAGCTTCTCCTAAAACTTTATCAATGATTTTCCAATTAAATTCAAAAGCATCGCGGATAGCTGCTTCTTGTATCTCAGGGGAATTACGGAAGTCTTCAATGCTATTAACTCCAAAAGCTTGTGCCTTGGCAGTCCAGGTACCTTGCCAGAGATTGGTTCCTGCACCATTACCATAATAGGTATCTGCTTGATAATAGCCAAGATCTATCAGCAAGGCTTCTCCAAATTGATACTTGCCTGTAAAACCTAATGTATTTTGTATTCTATATTGTTCTGGGTCTCCCGATGGTCTACCAGACTCAAATGCACCTAATGCTTCTAATCCTGCTGCAAAATTCCCTCTACTCATAATAGTAAATTCCTAAATATGTTACTTGTTTAATTATTTTTATCTAGATAGTAATATTTTTTGGTTTAAGTTATAGAGGTATTATTCTTTAAAATAGAGCCATTTTTCAAGTCAAAAAGCTAATAAAAAACTAATAAGTACCCAATGAAAAACTAATAATCTTAAAGTTATTATTTATCGATAATTTTACAATTATAAATCTACGTATATATGAAAAATACATGAAGGAAGACCATGGATTCGCATTTCTTACAAATTTAGATTACAGTCTTTAAAAGCATTCTCTAGCAAGCGTTTGGCTCTGCTTTAATAGTAAAAAAAATTGGTAATCATGACAACTATTTCTTGTCAATATTTAACTATTAAGTTAAAGTTTAGTTATAGTCAAAAATCTTGAATTTTGTCTTAAAAAAGCTGATATAGTGAACGAATATCAAGTTGGTGGCAGCTTGCCGATGGATGCAATTTGTTATGTAATGCGTGCTGCCGATCCCCAACTCTATGAAGCCTTGAAACAAGGAGAGTTTTGTTATGTACTCAATGCCCGACAAATGGGCAAATCAAGCTTAATGGTAAGAATGATCGAGCGTTTGCGACGAGATGGATATTGTTGCACAAACATCGATCTGACCCGCATTAGTGGAGAAAAAGTCACTATCGAACAATGGTATAAAGGTTTGGTAGTGGAGTTATGGCAGGGTTTTAATCTATTTGACAAAATCAATCTCAAGCAATGGTGGAATGAACGTCAAGATTTATCTTTGATTCAAAGATTAAGTCAGTTTATTGAAGAAGTATTATTAGTGGAAACTAGAGGTAAAGACAATTCTCTAGAACCACCAATAGTCATTTGTTTTGATGAAATAGATAGTGTTTTAAGTTTAGATTTTTTGATCAATGACTTTTTTGCCCTAATTCGCTTCTGCTACAATCAGCGTAGCCTCAATCCCCAATATAGACGTTTAACTTTTGCGTTGTTCGGTGTAGCCACACCCTCGGATTTGATTAACGATTATCGACGTACACCTTTTAATATCGGTCGCGCTATTGAGTTAAGTGGATTTGATTGGCAAGAAGCCAAGCCTTTATTAGCAGGGCTACCAGAAACCATTAATAATCCGCAATTACTGCTCAAACAAATTTTAGCTTGGACTAACGGTCAGCCTTTTTTAACTCAAAAGATCTGTCAGCTAGTTGGCAATCATCCTCCAGAAGCCCTTTTGAAGAATGAAGAAGATTGGCTCGAACAACTAATCCAAACTAAGATCGTTAATAATTGGCAAACTCAAGACGAACCAGAACATCTTAAAACCATTCGCGATCGCCTGTTGAGTAACGAAGAAAAAACTGGTTCTCTGTTAGCAATGTATCAACAAATTCTACAACGAGGATTTATTCCTGCGGATAATAGCATTGAGCAACAAGAATTAATGCTTTCGGGATTGATTATTAGACAAGAAGATAAGCTAAAAGTACGCAATCGGATCTATCAACAAGTATTCGCTCTAGATTGGGTAGAAACGCAACTATCTCAATTACGTCCTTATTCCGAAGCTTTACAAGCTTGGCAGAAATCTAAATACACAGATACATCACGCTTATTGAGAGGACAAGCCTTACAGGATGCACAAAAATGGTCATGGGGTAAAAGTTTAAGCGAGCTTGACTATCGTTTTTTAGCTAGCAGCGAAGAATTAGATAGAAAAGAAGTCCAACAAAAATTAGAAATAGAACGCGCCCAAGAAATTAAAGCTCGACTCCAAGAACAACAGAAAACCGCCCGACTACAACGATATTTTTTGATACTGCTCACGCTTGCTTTCTCTAGTGTGCTAGGACTTGCTGCGATCGCTTATGGGCAATACCGCCAAACTATCCTCAACGAAATTAAAGCTCTGAGTAACTATTCTCAGGCTCTATTTGCTTCTGAGCGAAGGTTAGAAGCTTTAATCGCTGCTATTAAGGTTAAACAAAAATGGCAGCAGTTAAACTATCGAGATGAAAATACAGACAACCAGATTGAATCAATACTGCGACAAGCTGTATATGGAGTAAATGAATATAATCGCTTATCGGGACATACCGCTCCAGTCTTTGCTGTGGATATTAGCCCTAACGGTCGGCTAATTGTTACAGGAAGTGAGGATCGAACCGTAAGACTCTGGAAAACTGATGGGACTTTACTAGATACTTTGGCCGAACACAAAGCTGCAGTTTGGGATGTGGCTTTTAGCGGTGATAGTCAGTTAATAGCTTCTGCTAGTCGCGATCGCACGGTTAAACTCTGGAACAGAGATGGTAAGTTCTTAAATACTTTCACAGGACATCAAGATGAGGTTTTGGGAATTGCCTTTAGCGGTGATGGTAAATTAATAGCTTCTGCCAGTCGCGACCGCACGGTTAAACTCTGGAACCCTAAGGATAAGTTAGTGGATACTCTTAGCGGTCATAAAAGTTCCGTGTGGAAAGCTGTTTTCAGCCCTGATGGTCGGGTGATCGTCACTGCTAGTGAAGATAAAACTCTCAAACTTTGGCAATTAGACCATCGAGGTAAGTTTAAACTCGCTCGAACTCTGACGGGTCATACTAATGAAGTTAGAGATGTGGCTTTTAGTCCCGATGGTCGGCTAATTGCCTCGGTTGGTCTCGATCGAACCGCTAAAATTTGGCAAGTAGATAGCGGTAAATTATTGCATACTCTAGAAGGTCATAGTTCTCCAGTTGTTGGGGTTGTCTTTAGTCCTGATGGTCAGACAATTGCCACTGCTGGTTGGGATAATACGCTCAAAATTTGGAATCTTGAAGGTGCTTTATTGAAGACGATCGAGATCGAAAAAAAAAGAATTTGGGACATCGATATTAGTCCTGACGGGAAAAGTATTGCTTCTGCTTCCGAGCAAGATCTAGTCAAATTAACTAAACTAGATAATCCCCTCTTAAAAGTTTTGAGAAGCCACAACGAACCCATCATTGATGTGACTTTTATTCCCCAAAAAAATATTATTGCAACTGCTAGCGATGACGGTACAGTCAAATTATGGTCGGAAAATGGTTCTCTATTAACTACTTTCAAAAGTCGACAAAACTCTGTTCTAGGAATTGCTACTAGTCGTGATGGTCGCAAGCTAGTATCGGGACATTGGAACGGTTCAATTAACTTTTTACAGCTCGAAAATGTAGCTCGACCTCGCATACACCTAAATAAAACGATCGAGGGTCATAAAGTTGGAGTGTGGCGGGTTGCGATTAGTCCTAACAACCAAATAATTGCTACTGCCAGTGAAGATAGAACGGCAAAACTTTGGGATTGGGAGGGCAATCTTATCACTAGTTTGAACGGTCATCGAGATGTGGTTAAAGCCATTGCTTTAAGTCCCGACAGTAACATAGTAGCAACTGCCAGTTATGATATGACTGTCAAGCTTTGGAATACTCAGGGAAAAACTATCGCGACTCTCAAACAACACCATCATAGTGTAGGAGCATTAGATATCAGTCATGATGGCAACCTCATGGCAACTGCCGACCTTAACGGCACAATCAAACTTTGGCAAATAGAGCCTAGACTAGACGGGAGAGAAATTACCGTCAAACTAGATAAAACTTTCCAAGCTCATACCGATGCAGTGAGAAAAGTTGTTTTTAGTCCAGACGATCGATTTATTGCTTCTGCTAGTGAAGACAATACCCTCAAACTTTGGCATCGCAATGGTAACTTGTTAAAAACTTTCTCTGGTCATGATGAACCCATTTGGAGTGTTGCTTTTAGCCCTGATGGGCAAACTATTGTCTCTGTTAGTGAAGATAAAACGGCGATTATCTGGCATCTTCAGCGAATGCTTGAACTGGATTTATTAGCTGCTGGCTGTAATCAGATCCAAGATTATCTAAGAACTAATATAGAAGTCAGTCAAAGAGATCGCCAACTTTGCGAATAATTATACTCCTAAAAAAAGACTAAGTCTGGCAAGCTAAGTAATTAATTTCCGTAACCACTACTATGTTCCAGATTGCGCTCGCTTCTAAGCACTCAATTTTAACGCTCTTAACTAAGGGGATGTACGAAAAGTTAAAAAAGTTAAGCTCGCGCGCATTACTGTCAAATTGAAAAATTAGAGTTTAATTTCTGAATCTATCTCAACAAAATTCTTCGTAAAATAATCCTGATAAAGCTTGCAACTGACTATCGCTTCGTAACCTATCTGTTTAATCAATCCCATACTACTTAACTTATAAGTAACAATTGGCTTTAACTGTATAGGTTGATTAGCTTGAAGGAGAAGATTAAAAAACTCTGCCAATTTAGGTTCTTGTTGTAAAGTCAACCACTGACGGCGTAAATGACGATGGTAAATCCCCTCAGGGGCTGAAGCTGTTTGTAATATTTGTGCTAGGGTAATCTCTTGACGGCTGAGATGATACAAAGCAATGTGAATTAGCGCAGGATGACCACCAACTAAATTGATTAACTGTTCCACTTCTTCCCCAGATTGCCAATCTAATTGATATTTTTCAGCTAACTTTTTTACTTGGTTAAGATCGAAACTTCTTAATTGAATGGGTAAACCAACATTAAAAGGAGACTGATAAATTTGTAGAGGAATATAAACTTCTGTTGAATGGACAACAATTAAACGTAGCTTTTGCCAAATAGGTGTGATCTTTGCATCTTCGTACCAAGAACGAAATAGAGGTAAAACATCTTTCGCTACTTGAGGATATTCAAAAATTTGGTTTAACTCATCGAATGCTAAGACAATAGGAGAGTTGATCTGTTGGAGAAGATAACATCGGAAATAGAGACTGCAACTGACTTTACTGCCAATATCATCATCCCAATAGTCCTCTAGCTTTGATTCAAGATTGAGCTGCTGGGTAGCACTAGCGCAGAGAAAGCGTAAAAAGCGATCTCGATCGCTCGCAATAGCGCGGTCAATTTGTTCAAAATTAATAGTAACTGTCCGATAACCCTGATTAACAGCATGACTCAAAATCCTCAGCAGCAATGAAGTTTTACCCATTTCTTTGGGGGCTTTAATCCGAATTAAAGCCCCTGGTTTGTTAATTTCTTCATAAACTTGCTCTTCTATTGGTGGGCGTTCCACATAAAACGGAGAGTTTAGCGGTACTGCACCGCTAGGATAAGTAGGTAATATACTGCATTTGTATTTAAGATTAGATTCTATTAATAGGCGACAGTTCTTTTTTGTAACGTTTTTACCAAATAATTTAGACAGCTTTTTGTATAGTTTGGGCGCAGCTACATTGGTGAGATAAGCTGGGCTATAATCTTCTTGCTTACCAATTTCACCATAACTTAAATCTGACAAAATTCCTATTAACAGCAATCTTTCTACAGCATTTAAGGGGCATTCGTCAATGTCAATAAGTTGTTGATCAAGCAAATTTAGCAGAGAATTAAAAGTCATCAAAGTGCAGAACGTTTGGAACAGGACTTGACAATTTTAGGAAAAAAATAGGGCAAAAAGAGAGCAAAAAAAATTGTTGCATATCAATTAATAATATACAAACTAAAAATGCTCTCTCTCTACCGACAAGTTGACAAGGTAGTAATTCATAGCTTTTAGCTTTTAGCTTCTTGGCGCAACAGCGAGTGGTGAGGCACTTTCGTTGGGCGGGTTTCCCGACTTGAGAAAAGTGCCGAATCCGAAGGAGGGAAAGCCAAGGGGAATGTAATCTTCAATTTTGGTAAAAGAGGTTACATCAATTTCAATAGCTAAATCTGGTGGTGGGTCTATACTTAAATCTAGTCGCCTTTTGCCTAAAATTGCCTGATAATCTCTAATTGTAAAAGTTTTAATTTGTTTTCAGCTATTAGTTATTAGCTTTTAGCTTTTAGCTTTTAGCTTTTAGTTATCAAGAGATCTGCAACAACTAATGACTGTACGGGCGGTTCGCGAACTGCCCCTAACCACTAACAACTAAAGACTAATGACTAATAACCTAGATCGACAAATTCAAGAATTCTATGACGCTTCTAGTGGACTATGGGAAAAAATTTGGGGCGAACATATGCATCATGGTTACTATGGTAGGGCTGGTAACTATAAAAGAGAACGCCGTCAGGCACAAATTGACCTAATCGAAGAATTGTTACTTTGGGCAGGTTATCAGAATCAAGGAAACATACCTCAAAATATTGTTGATGTTGGTTGTGGTATTGGTGGGAGTACCCTTTATTTAGCTGAGAAGTTTGGTGCAAGTGCCACAGGAATCACTTTATCTCCCGTCCAAGTATCTAGAGCAACAGAAAGAGCGATCGCCAACAATTTAGCCGACAAAGTACAATTTCAGATTGCCAACGCTTTAGATATGCCTTTTGCTGATAATACCTTTGATTTAGTTTGGTCATTAGAAAGTGGAGAGCATATGCCCGATAAGACTAAATTTTTACAGGAATGTTATCGAGTGCTGCAACCAGGAGGAAAGATAATTTTCGCAACTTGGTGTCATCGTGAAACTAATTCCTTAGCAGGAGAATTAACCACCGATGAAGTTAAACATCTGCAAGAAATCTATCGAGTGTATTGTTTACCCTATGTTATTTCTCTATCTGAGTATAGATCGATCGCTCTTGAATGTGGTTTCCAGAATTTAGGCTCTGATGATTGGTCAACAGCCGTCGCACCTTTTTGGGATGTGGTCATAGATTCGGCATTTAACCCTCAAGTAATGATCGGACTATTGCAAGCGGGTTGGCCAACTATTCAAGGAGCATTGTCTTTAAGTTTAATGAGTCGAGGCTACAACAGGGGCTTAATTCGTTTTGGTTTGATTCGCGCTACTAAAGGATAAGTTGCGATCCTCCCACAGCATAAATGTATGTTGGCTTCTAATCCCGTTTTCTTTTAAATTGACTACACTTATTGACCTCAGTTTTCAATGCTCTTAATTTTCGAGGTGACGAGCTTTGTAAAAAGTTTCCAGGCTATGACGATCGCCTACATAACGCCAGTGCCAAGGTTCGTAGCTAATACCTTGGGGATTATCCCGAGGAAAAGATAACTCAAAACTATATCTGGGTGCATTAGCTTCTAGCCAACTAAAAGCAGAGGTATTTTCAAACTTTTCGCTCAGATTAGTAGATGGCACTTTACCATCCCCAATATCGATCGCGTATCCTGTATGATGTTCACTATAACCTGGGGGTGCGCTAACTTCTGCTCTTTTAGTTACACGTTGTACTCTTTTTTCTTTAATCCGAAAAAATAGATAATCTTGTTCAGAAATAGTCCGAAAAGCAGATATGGGTGTTAAGAGAACTCCATCTGCTCTAGCTGCTGCTTGCATTTGTTTAAATTTCTCTGCTGCTGTATGACGTAACTTAAGTCTTCCATCAGCAGAAATGGTAGTTAATTCTGATTGTGGTACTTCTTCGTAGGGTAAATGACCTAATAAATCTTCTGGGGTGATAGTATTCTCTGTCTGGGTAGCATCATTATTGTTAGTTGTTGCTTGGGTTGTAGCAGAATTTTGATTTTCAGGGGAATCATTTGCTGCTTCAGCTTGAGTAATGGTTTCCGTATTTTCTGGTGGAGAGGAAGTATTTTGATTTGCTCTTGATGGAGGGCGAGACAACAATAAACCTGACAATAGAACGAGTGCACCTAATCCTAAAACTCCTCCCATAATGAGAACTAAGGGTAGCTGAGATGATGGTTTAGAAGGTGCAGTTTCTCTTATCGCCTCTGGAATATCGTCCATTTCCCTCCCTTTGTACTTTTGTATTGACTGCCTAAGATAGTATCTTGTATCTATTATTACAACCTATCTCTAAAATCAGATAGATTCACTATAGCAATCCTAATTGGGTTGTGAAAGATTGTCATTCTTAAAGCCAAGAGTTAACAAGCCACTCCATCATTTTCTGCTGCCAGTTGAACAGCTTTAGCCACAGTACTGGCTACTTTGGGATCGAAAACAGAGGGGATAATATGTTCTGAGTCCAAATCAGTGGGACTAACCAAAGAAGCGATCGCTTTGGCAGCTTCTAGATACATATTAGTGGTAACTTCTGAAGCTCGACAGTTTAAGGCACCGCGAAAAACCCCAGGAAAAGCAAGAACATTATTAATTTGATTGGGGTAATCACTCCGTCCTGTTGCCATTACTGCCACGCGATCGTAAACTAATTCTGGCTGAATTTCGGGAATAGGGTTGGCCATAGCAAAGACAATCGGCTCATCTGCCATAGAATCAACCATCTCTGGAGATAAACATCCAGGTACACTTACACCTAAAAATATATCTGCTCCTTTGAGAGCATCTGCTAAAGTCCCTGTTGCTTCTACTGCAAATTCTTGTTTTTGAGCAGTTAAATCCACCCTTTGTGTCGAAATAATTCCTTGAGAATCACACATCCAAATCTGAGTTACTCCTGCTTTTTGCAAGAGACGAGCGATCGCCACTCCCGCAGCCCCTGCCCCGTTGATGACAATTCTTACCTCTGACAAAGCTTTATTGACTAATTTCAGGGCATTATATAAAGCTCCTAAAACTACAATGGCTGTACCATGCTGATCGTCATGGAATACGGGGATGTTCAATTCTTCCCTTAGTCTTCGTTCGATTTCAAAGCAACGAGGGGCAGCAATATCTTCTAGATTGATGCCTCCAAAAACAGGGGCAATATTTTTGACTGTAGCAATAATTTGTTCTGTATCTTGAGTATCTAAACAAATAGGAAATGCATCAACTCCTGCAAACTCTTTAAACAATAGAGCTTTTCCTTCCATCACTGGTAAAGCAGCTTCTGCTCCCAAATTACCTAAGCCCAAAACTGCGCTACCATCAGTTACTACTGCTACCATGTTACTCTTAGCCGTAAGGGAAAATACCTGCTCTGGGTCTTTAGCGATCGCCTTACAGATTCTACCCACTCCAGGAGTATAAGCCATAGCTAAATCAGACTGAGATTTGAGGGGTAGCTTGCTTTCAATCTTAATCTTTCCTCCTTGATGAAGAGCAAAAGTACGGTCAGAAAAACTAATAACTTTGATATCTGATAACCCTTGCACCGCAGCAATAATCTTCTCTGCGTGTTCTGAACTCGAAGCATCGACAGTTAGCTCTCTTTGGGTAAATTTGAGGTTTTGTTGCAGCAGGGCAATATCTCCTAAGCTACCTCCCACCTCGGCGATCGCCTTAATTACTGAAGCTAATGTACCAGGACGATTAGGAATTTCGATCTGAATCTTTAAACTAAAACTTGCACTAGGATTTAAGTCTACCATCTTACCTAATTTAATTTGTTGCTGGTTATTTGTTAGTCTGCTGAATTGAATAATTTACTTTGACAAAATCAGAACAAGAGAAAACCAACTTCTATTGATAAACTCCTGACAAGAATATATGAGCAATCCGCGGATGCGCGTCGGCATAGCCGAGATCGTGCAGTGCTACTCTCAACAGATCACTATTTGAACTTATCTCTTGATAACTTAAAAAGTGAAATAATTCATCAAAATGGAGGTAAAGTTTTATCCAATAAATTTTTGTTAAAAATTAAAGGGAGATAATCAAGCTCATTGTGGTTTCAAACTAACAATGACCCCTTACTCCCTCAGCTTGACTCTATGATTGAGACAGTCCCAAACCATGATCTTCTGCATATCTTTCCATGAAGCGCATAAATCTTTCCCATTCTTCAACAGATTTCATTACGAGTACTGCTTCAATTGCTTTTGGTTTACCATTGACAAATTTACCTTTTACTTCGCGAGAAACAATTTCTCCTTCTTCGTCAACTAAATACATACCCGTAACTTCATCAGTACTCTCTTGAGAGAGAATTTGGGGAGAATCAAAATAAAAAGTCGCAGTACCAGTATTACCAGTACGGGAACGAGTAACTTTAATTTCAGGAACTACTGGCTCTGTAACTCCTCTCGAAAACTGAATGTCAGCCATAAGTCTATTTTGTTTATTTTTGCTTGTCGGTGAGACTATTTATTGTTTCATAATTTCATGTCCAAGGTAAAGTTTTTTTAATTCTCATTTCACAGAGTGACAAACAACTTAATTGCTATCCAAAAATATTGCTTAAACTAGCTACAAACTTCTCTGACCAAGGCTACTTTGCCATAACGCGAATCTATTTCCACAGCGCGAATTTCAATAACTCGCTCGAGAGAAGTTAATTCATAATTGACTGTTTCATTAGGTTGAAGGTGTAAACATTGAGCGAAAACTTCTTGTCGATACTTTTTAGGAAGGAATTTGTCTTCTCCCATCTGAAGTACTGTTTGATTGTAAAAGGAAAGCTCTCCAGTATTATTAACAATCGCTCCAGGGGTCAATAAATCATCGCACCATTTTAATGCTAAAAACCATTTAGCATCACTTAACCTGTTATAGATTTTATCTCTCTTGGGATGGGGAATAGTCTTATATCCAGACTCAACAGAAACGATCGTTCCCCCCAAAAAACCACATATCATCCCGATCTTATTGCTCATAAAAGGTTACTCCCAGCAGAAACCATTAGTCACCCTTCTTGAAGCTATCTCATATCTTAAACTTAAGAAGAACAACTCAAATCAACTTAATACTTCTAGTTTAAATAAGAAATATTCTCAAAAAGATTATGCTTAAATTTTCTTAATTTGACTACATGGCGATCGCTAATTGAGATTTTAAATGTTTTAAGGTGATTTCTGAGAAAACTTACACTTCATAAGATGGGCAAACTAACTTGTAATTCGCTTGCAAAATTATTTTGCCCACCCTACTTGTTTGGTTACTACTTTGTACATCTCATAGTAAAGACAAGGCATGCCCTGTCTTTACCTACTAACTTCTCATTTTAAATAGCCTAAAGTGTTAAAGATTGAGGCTCTGTTTCAATTAGTTGTGCCAAATCTTGCAAAAAGGCAGCAGCATGGGCGCCATAGATGATACGGTGATCGCAAGTGATATTAACATTCATTTGCTTTTTAATGCCCATCATACCGTCATCGCTAGCGACTATTTGGGGACGGGCTGCACCAATAGCGAGGATGGAACCTTGTCCTGAAGGTAAAATAGCATCAAAGGTGCTAACTCCAAACATACCTAAGTTAGAGAGAGTAAAAGTACCAGTGCTATACTCATCTGGTTGTAATTGTTTAGCTCTTGCCCTATTGACTAAATCTTTCCAGGTACGAGAGAGAGAATAAATATCTATTTGATCTGCATTACGCAAAACGGGAGTAATCAAACCTCCATCTGGCATAGCTACAGCTACAGCAATATTAATTTCTCCATTGTACTTAATCGCATCTTGGGCATAACTAGCATTAACGACTGGATGTTTTTGGAGGGCAACAGCTACTGCTTTAGCAAGTAAAGCTGTCATGGTTACACCCTTAGATTTAATTTGTTTATAAAGCCGATCGAGAGCATCGGTAGTAATGGTATAACCAACATGATAAGTAGGTATTTGCATACTCATCATCATGTTTTGGACTACTGCTTTTTGGAGAGTATTGAGAGCAACAGTTTCTCCTGGAGTAATATTGTTAACTGCTACAGGAATAGGAGCAATAGGTTTAATTGGTTCGATAGGAGGAGTAGAAGGAGTAGGAAGAGTAGGAGGAGTCGGTACTTTACCCACAGCTTTTTCTACATCCTGAGCAATAATCCTGCCATAAGGACCACTTCCTTGGAGTGTGTTAATATCTACCTTTAATTCTTTAGCTAGTTTACGCGCTCTAGGCGAAGCAACGATACGTCCATTACTGCGAGGAGTAGTATCAGCTACGCTAGTAGATACTTCTACGGGTTTAGCTACTGGCGTAGGTTTACTACTAACTGGTGCAGATCCACTCACACCAACTTTCTGACCTACTCCTCGCTTTTTCGCTTCTTCAATTTCTGCTTCCGTTTCAGCAATTAAAGCGATCGCGTTTCCGACAGGGGCTTCTTGTCCTGCTTCTACTAAAATAACTGCTAAATAGCCTTCGTTAAAGGATTCTACATCCATATCAGCTTTATCTGACTCCACCACTACCACGGTTTCACCTTTAGCAATTTTGTCTCCTGGGGATTTTACCCATTCGACAATCTTACCTTCTGTCATTGTGGAACTAAGGGCGGGCATAAATACATCATGAATCATGGCAGTGGTTTTTCTCTCTGTAACGAAATTTATGGACAATAAAGTCAGTTATAAGTTATCGGCTATCAGTTATCAGTTGACAAAAACCAATAATTGATAGCTATGTAGAGGGGAACGATCCTTTTCCCTTACCGATAAATTAACTAGTCACGATATTAGATATTAACATCTACTGCTGGGCTAATTGTGGAATTCGTCCTTTTAATCCTGTCATTAACTTGAGGGCAAATATTTTCAGTGGTTGAATATAGTGCAACGACCATAAACCGAGACGACGAGCAATCACTACAGGTAACCAATTATTAGAGAAAGTTCGGTCTAAAAGGTCAGTAAAGCCTAAGATAGCCAAATTTTCTTTTTTGCGCCAACTTTGGTAACGCTTTAAAACCTTAAGACTACCAATATCTTCCCCTTGAGTATAGGCTGCTTCTAATATTTGAGCCAAGGAGGCTGCATCTCTGATCCCCAGGTTTAGTCCTTGCCCACCTACAGGATGACAACAATGAGCAGCATCGCCGATAAGAGCTAGTCTCGATTGAACATAGCGATCGCACTGCATTAGTTGGACGGGAAATAAAAAGCGATCGCTAACCAATTCTAAGTTACCTAACAGTCCTCCTGTGTAATGAGCTAACTTTTTGAGGAATTCTTGCTCATCTAGTTCTTGTAGTGCCTTGGCTTGAACGTGGGGATTTGTCCAAACTATTTGGCAGCGATTTCCTGGTAAGGGCAAGACTCCCATTGGTCCTGTCGACCAAAATCTTTCAAAGGCGATATCATTTTGGGGTGCGGTGTGTTTAATAGTGAATGCCACACATGATTGCCAGTATTTCCAGCCACGGGTTTTAATTCCTGCCCAATGGCGAATGCGCGATCGCGCTCCATCTGCACCTATTACTAGTTTAGTTCTGATTAGCTTTTCTTCGCCGTTTAATTTAACTTTGACTGTAGCTGAAGCGTCTTTATATTCTACTTCTGTCACTTCTGCTGGACATAGCCAACTAACGTTATCACAACTAGCAATAAATTCTTGCAGGGTAGTTAACACTACATTATGTTCTGCCACATAACCCAAATATTCGTTGTCTAAATCTTTTTTCTCGAATTTAACGACTTGGGGATAATCACCATCTGACAACCTGATATGACGGAACTTGGCTATTTTAGGCAGTATTTTGTCCCAAACACCAATTCCTGAATAAATAAGACCTGAAAGCAGCGAAAAAGCATAAGCTTGCCTTCTTGCTGCTGCCAACTCTAAAGATTTAGCTTCAACAATAATCACTCTGATGCCAGAATTTTTCAGAGCAGAGGCTAGGGTTGTTCCGACAATCCCACCACCGACAATCACTAAATCACAGTTTAAACTTTCTCTAGAGACAGGTATATTATTTAGTTGCTCTAACGCCATTTTTTAGCTTTTTCTTAAGAAAATGATAAATATATTTACTTATCTTTATTTTGACGCGAATAGCTATTTAGGACAAGGGAGCAAAACTCTTGTCAGAGAAGATATGAAGCAATCAACTAAGTAGTCCTACACAATGAATAACCTTCTTGTTAGGCAAGAGGCGTAAGGGAAATTAGCAATGCGTAATTAATTTGGCTTAAGTACTTATCAACCCTCAACAAAAATCAGAATATTGAAGTTATCTTACAATTATAAAAAACAGCGTGTTTAAGCAATTTTAGCTATGGATTGTTTTTCCAAATAATCTTGAGCAATATCCCAAGCTGCATTAATAAACTGCATAGTTTCATTTGAGCCACCACAGTCTACATGATATCTCTGGCAAACCTTTAAGTAAAATGGACGACCAAAAGCAACAAAAGTGGTAGCGTAATAAATAAGACTTTTGTGTCCTATTTTTTGACCTTGGTAAAGACTATATTCTTGGCCATATTGTTGGACTATTTCTGCTTGTACTTGTTGATATCTTGGCATTTTATTAGCAAGATTTTCTTTACTTAATTCATCGAAAGTAGTAGGAGCGATCGCGGAAACTAGAGCATTATGTAATATGGGGTCTACACCACAATCTATTTCTAAGTCCTTAACTTGTTCTGAGACAATGAAAATTCTGCGTAAAACATCTAATTGATAGGAGCATTTTTCAATTTGTTTAGCTATTTCTTGTTGTTTTTGTGCAAGATTAGTTAAAGTTTTTTGCTCATCATCTGTTGCAAATGATGATTTGCTTATTTGGCTAAGCAGATCTTGTTTTTCTTGCTCATAGCTTTGTCTTTTTTCGCACAGGTTTTCTAATTGTGATTGTGTTTCCTCAAAAACATTATCAAAAAAGGACATTTTTCTTACGACCTAAAATTAAATGGTTGAAGCTAATCCTACCAAATATCATTAAATGAATAAACCGATTAATGTAAAAATTTAAACAATATTTAGAAGTAACACTTATTTAGGCACAAATTTTAGCTAGTTTATGGCATATAAATACTCAGAAATTGTCTTTATTCACGATTAAACCAGACTTGTTGTTGAGGTGGAGGTATAATAATCCCTGCGCGATCGAAAGTAACTTTGATTCGACGACGAAATTCTCTGCCTATTTCCCATTGTTTAAGAGGTTCAGTTTTAATCCACACTCTTACTACTGCACCGCGGTCGCTAAAATTATCTATACCCAATATTTGAGGAGATTCCATAATCTTATCTCGCCATTCAGCGTCTTTACTCATCTCCTCTGCTACTTGATGAATTAGTTTTAATGCTCTATCTATATCTGTCTGATAAGGAACAGGTATATTTAAGTCTGCCCGCGACCATTGACTGGAAAGATTCGCTACTATTCTCACTTCACTGTTGGGAATAGTAATCAATCTTCCTCCTGCATCTCGCAATTGAGTAATGCGTAGATTGATATTCTCTACTAATCCATCTACATCACCTACTTGAATAATATCCCCTACAGCATATTGATCTTCTAAAATAATAAAAAAGCCATTAAGAGCATCTTTAATTAAATTTTGTGAAGCAAAAGATATTGCTAATCCTAATATACCTGCACCAGCCAATAAGGGAGTTACATCAATTCCACTCACAGACAGAGCCACTAAAACTCCAACACTAATACCAATAACTGTAACTATTCCCCTGGCAATTCTCGCAATAGTTGCTACTCGCAATTCTCTCCGCTGATTTATGCGACGATTAAGGATATTAGTATTAAGTATTGCCGAACTAGATTTAGCAATTAAAGCATAAATAAGACGAATTAAAATATAGGTTATTAAACTAACAATTAAGATTCTTAGTGGTATACGCAGTGCAGCAATAATTATAAATTGTAAGATGCGAGTATAAGGAAATAACCCAATAATAAATAAAATTCCTCCCACCCAAATACAAATTTGAAACCATTGAAGCAAGCGATATTGTACCTCTTTAATGTTCCATTTTTGTCTTTGATTTAATCGATTAGATATTGACAGAAGTTCAGAATTGAGAGAAGGAGCTAATTGCTGTTTTAATTGTTGAGAATGATAAAGTAAACGGAGAAGATATAGAGTAATTAATGATATTGAAGCTAAAGTTATTATGGCAACTATTCCTTGACGAATCAAAAAGTATTTTTGCCTTTCTTGTCTGGCTCTTTGTAGACCATATTCTAATTGTTTCGCTAAATATTCTGCTCTAGTTTGAATACTTACTTTGTAGACCTTTGCATCATCATTGGTAACATTAAATAGTCGTTGTTCTTGGGTATTTTCCTCTAGTTTTGGGTCTATTATTTTGATATATATTTCCCCTTCTTTTGTATGCCTAATCTCTAATTTAGTATCTTTTTGTTGCAGATATAGGTCTTTTACTTCATTAAGCCTAATTTGAATTTCACTAATTCTGGCAGATAATTCTACCTCTGTAGCAGCTAGTTTAAATAAGCAGCGACCATCTAAACGAATACAAGCATATTCTAGAGAACTATCTTGGATATGGCGTAGCATCCTTGAGTAAACTAGAATGTCTTGAATAAAAGGATATTGAGCTTTTACAGGTGCAATAGTTGCAGTTAAAAAAATTATGATGCTGATTACCAAAGTGAGCGATCGCTTTTTGAACATCTGGCTTTTAGCTATATACCAAGCAGTTTTGAGGATTTTAGGTAGACAGATAAATTATATAATGTCATTTTTAGATATTTTTGTTCTTAAAATAAAAATGTAGCATTTTATACTTTGTCCCTGGGATTTACATATTCTTTCGTTTGATTGCATAGCCAATAATAAGTCCTCACAGTTTAAGACAATAATAGTCAGTTTTAATTTTTAAGCCGATCTTTCTAACGATTTCCTTAGCTAATCAGCAAGAGGACTCGAAATTTAGTTA
>JBFRWE010000208.1:0-7452 GCA_051439345.1 Xenococcaceae cyanobacterium | reverse complement strand
TCAGATTCCCAACTACACCTATCTATTTGGCACTTACGAGACGCTATCCAATCTTTTAGTTCTCGAAGTGCGTAGTTGTAAGATGCACGACAAATATCAAGCCACTCCGACAGAGACTCTTGTTGTTTAGCATCTGGATAAATTCGATAGGTATAGTTTAGTATCATCAAATAATGATACCATAATTTGAATTTGTGGTAAATAGCCGTTTTTAGGTACATCGAGTACCATAAAAACGGCGCGGGGAGTCCATGGATGAGGGGCTGTTACCTGGGGTTTCCCCAGGTATTTATAAGCCCCGTCCCGACGCTAATTCAAAGAATATAGCGCGGGACTTATAGCTCCCCGAACCCCTCAGAGGTTAAAAATAATTAAGCATAGTTTAGTTTGCATGACAATTACGGGAACTATAAACAGCGTAAACTTTAGCTACCTCGCTTCTATATGAATCCATTAAGAGTATGGGCGATCGCGAAAAATGGTTTTCAAGAAATTCTTCGCGATCGTATTCTTTATTTCATCAGTTTTTTTGCTCTACTCCTAATTCTTGCTTCTCGTTTGCTACCAGAAATTGCTGCGGGTACTGATGAAAAAATTATGCTGGATTTTGGCATTGGCTCTATTGCCTTATTAAGTGTAATCATAGCTATTTTTGTGGGGACAGGATTGATTAATAAAGAGATCGAAAAACGTACTTTATTAATGTTGATTCCTAAACCAATTACACGCTCAGAATTAATTTTAGGTAAACATTTAGGACTATGGGGGGTTTTAGCGGTAACTGTCTTAATTATGATGCTAATTTATTTAGGCATGCTCAGTTTTTCCAACATCAGCTACCCTATAATCCCTTTAAGTATTGCTGCTACTTATTTATTATTAGAGTTAGCTCTTTTAATCGCTGTAGCTATGGTTTTTGGTGTCTTTACTAGTTCTATTTTGGCAACATTACTTAGCTTTGGAGTCTATTTAATGGGACATTTTAGTCAAGATTTAGTTGAACTAGGCAAAATCAGCAAAAACGAAAGTATTGAAAATCTAACCAGTAGTCTCTATGTTATTTTGCCAGATTTATCCAGATTAGACCTAAAGAATGAGGCTGTATATGGTTTATTACCCAATCCTCCTGAATTACTAACTCACGCGCTATACGGCTTACTGTATACAGTATTGCTTCTCTTGTTTGCTATGTTTATATTTGCTCAAAAAGAATTTTAGACTAAAATTAATAATAAATTGTATCTTTTATATATATATTTGAGATGATTTAATATAATAGACCGTAGTTTATCCAAATCAGATCCGATTTAGATCTGAATCATATAGTTGGCTTAGATATTGTAGAGCAAGAAAATTAAAGTAGATTCAATTCTCAAGCAAGTGTTGTGTAAATATGTCCAATCTTTTCGGATTGATTTTACAATCAGACCAGAAACAATCTAAAATCAGCTCTAAAATCAGCAAGTTGAATCTACTGATTGTCAACACAGAAGGAGCAGAAGCAGAGGTAATTGTCACAGCGTTAGAGAAAGCTAGCGTTGATTTTACTTGGGGTATTATTTCTGTTAATGAAATACCAGTGTATTTGCCCGATTTAGATTACGACGTTATTTTGTACAACTTCTCTCCGCTCAACCCCTATCAAAATTCACCTCATCCTCTAGAGCAACTACAGTGGTGGAAAAAAATCAAAAAGGTAATACCCCTAATCCTAGTTACCGATGTTTTGGGGGATGAGGCTGCGATCGAATGTATTCAAGCTGGAATCAGTGGTTATGTTTTAAGACATAAACTATACAAGCTACCGACAATCCTAGAAACTTCGATCGCCAGTTTTGCTGAGAAGAAAAAGCAAGAAAGGCAAATCGCTAAAATTGAGCAACAACAAGAATATATTAAGCAACTAGAACAAGAAAAACAAAATCAAGAAAAGCTACTAGCTACGCTACTGGCTACCATTGGGCAGCAACAAAAATATACTAAGCAACTAGAACAAGAAAAACAAAATCAAGAGGAAGCCACCGTCGCTACACAAGAGTTCATTTCTCATTTAAACCATGAACTTCGTAGCCCTATTGCTGCCATTCTCGGTTTTGCCAGAATGTTAAAAGAAGAAATTTACGGTTCGCTCAATGATAAACAGATGCAATATATCAACGCGATTGCCACTATAGGAGAACACGCCCTAAATTTGATCAATGACTATTTAGATTTAGCTAAAGTCAATGCAGATAAAGAAGAGTTAGAACCAGAAAAATTAGCAGTAGAAGATATTTGTAGAGCTTCACTAGCCATAGTTGAAGAAAAAGCCCGACAAAAAGGATTAAAGTTAAATTTAGATATCGATCCCGAAGTATATTTTTGTCTAGCGGATAAACTCCGTCTCCAACAAATACTAGTAAATTTACTATCTAATGCAGTCAAATTTACTCAAGAAGGTAGTGTGACTCTCCAAATCACCCCTCAAGAAAACAATCTACAATTTTCCGTAATTGATACCGGCATTGGCATATCGGTAGAAAATCAAAAAAAGTTATTTCAACCATTTCAGCAAATTAAAAACTCTGCCTGTAGAGGAGAGAAAGGAACAGGCTTGGGTTTAGCGTTGTCTCGTCAGCTAGCCATGCTACATGGTGGCGACATTGTTCTTACTTCCACCGAAGGTAAAGGCAGTTGCTTTACTCTCTACATACCTCGTTGCCCTGAGAATTCGCTATAGTTTTCTTAGAGTAGAGTGTAAACAATTTTTATTAATGGTTACTCAAAAACTAGAGAGGTTAAAAACTTTATTTGAGAACATGGAACAGGCTTTAATTGCCTATTCTGGTGGTGTAGATAGTACTTTAGTGGCTAAAATTGCCTACGATGTATTAGGAGATCGCGCTTTAGCGGTAACGGCAGTTTCTCCTTCTCTTTTGCCAGAAGAACTAGAAGAAGCAAAGCTACAAGCAGATTTTATTGGGATTAACCATGAGTTAGTTGAAACTCAGGAAATGAATAATCCTAACTATACTAGTAATCCGATTAATCGTTGCTACTTCTGTAAAAGTGAACTCCACGACACCCTTAAACCTATAGCGATTAAAAGAGGCTATCCTTATGTAGTAGATGGGGTAAATGCTGACGACTTAACCGACTATCGCCCAGGAATTGCTGCAGCTAAAGAAAGAGGAGCGCGATCGCCTTTAGCTGAAATAGGTATTACTAAAGCAGAAGTAAGAGAAATATCGCACAAATTAGGTCTTTCTTGGTGGGATAAACCAGCCCAACCTTGTCTTAGTTCCCGTTTTCCCTACGGCGAAGAAATTACCGTGACTAAGTTACAAAGAGTCGGTAGAGCCGAAGTACACTTGCGTCAATTAGGATATCAAAATCTCAGAGTGCGATCGACAGGAGATACCGCCAGAATTGAACTACCCTCAGAGCAAATAAAATCTTTTGTCTTAGAAACAGATTTAGCTAAACTGACTAAAACTTTTCAAGATTTTGGTTTTACTTACGTTACCTTGGATTTGGAAGGCTATCGCAGTGGGAAATTGAATCAGGTTTTGAGTAAGTAGAGAGTGGTTAGTAGTAAGTAGTAAGTAGTTATTTGTATCATTATTTAGATAGGAAGAGAAATATTTTCTACGATAATTAAAATTTGTATCCCTTGCTTAATCTAACTTATAACTTCTCTACAGACATTCCTTAGAATATCCCTAATTCTGACTTCCGACTTCTGACTTCTCTACTATGACTACTACCACTAAACTTACTACAGATACTTGGGTATCCGCTACCTGGGAAGAATATCTACAAAATATAGAAAATCCCCTTTATCAAAAAGCGAAAGGCTACTATTACAAGGGTGAATACAGAATTGAAATGACTCCTATCGGTAACGATCACTCTCAAGATCACTATATTATTAACTACGCTATTTATTTATATGCCACGCTGAAGAATATTCCTTTAAATGGCAAGGATAATTGCAGTTACCGCCAAACTGGTGTTATCGAAATTCAACCCGATTTATCTTGTTATGTTGGTGAAAATGCTAATGCCATTCCTTGGGGGACAGGGATAGTTAATTTAGATGAATATCCTGCACCCAATTTAGTCATCGAAGTTGCTAATACTTCCTTACCAGACGATCTTGGCAAAAAGCGATTACTGTATGAAGATCTACGAGTAGAAGAGTACTGGATTGTTGATGTGCAAAATATACAAGTTATTGCTTTTAAAATTGAAAACGAGGGAAGTAGAAGAATAACTCAATCACAAGTATTACCAGGATTAGAAATTAAGATATTAACTGAAGCTTTAAATCGATCGCGCCACAGCAATCATACCGAAGTAGGTGCTTGGTTACTCAAACAATTTTCAGAGTAGATGATATGATTTAAAACCAAGATTTACGCAACCCATTTAAATTAAGGTGACTTATCGCAATCCTGCACCTACTGTTGATATTATTATCGAATTAGTCGATCGCCCTTCTCGACCAATTATTTTAATTGAAAGACTTAATCCTCCTCATGGTTGGGCTATTCCAGGGGGTTTTGTTGACTATGGTGAGTCGGTAGAAAATGCAGCTATCCGAGAAGCAGCAGAAGAAGTAAGTTTAGATGTCAAATTAATCGAACAGTTTCAAGTATATTCCGAACCCGATCGCGATCCTCGTCAGCATACTATCTCGATCGTTTTTATTGCAGCAGCAGCAGGAAAACCTAAAGCTGCGGATGATGCCAAAAATATTGGTATTTTTTCTCCAGGAGAAATCCCAACTAATCTTTGCTTCGATCACGAGCGCATTATGCAAGATTATTGGCGTTATCGTTACTATGGTATCCGCCCTCATTATTAGATATTTGTAGGGGCGATTGGCGAATCGCCTCTACCCAAGATTGAATCGAATTTATGACAATGATCATTGCTCATCGTGGGTTTGCTCATAACTGTAGGGAAAATACCCTAGACGCTTACCGTCAAGCGATCGAAGTTGGGGCAGACGCGATCGAACTTGATGTGAGGAAAACTAAAGATGATGTATTAATATTATTTCATGATGAATTCATTAGGGGAAAATCAATTAATCAATTAACGTATCAAGAGATTAATAGTTTAGCTTCTAGTCTGGATTTTCAAGTTCCTACACTAATAGAAGTCCTGAAGTTGGTAAAAGAAAAAATCATCAAACTAGATGTAGAACTAAAAGAAGAAGGTTATGAAACTGCTATTGTCGCTCTTCTTGTCGAATATTTAACTATCGACCAATTTATCGTCACCTCTTTTCAAGTTCAATCTCTATCAATTGTAAAATTAAACTATCCTCAAGTAAAAACGGGAATAATTTTAAACTCAAAAACAGCCAATAATTTTGATCTTAAAATAAATCTAATTACGGTAGACTTTTTAGTAATAGAGATAAGCTTGCTCAATAGTTATTGGTTAAACCTAGCTGAAACCAATAATAAATCTATATTTGTTTGGACAGTTAATAAAGAAAAAATAATCAGAAAATTATTGAAGGATAAAAGAATTACAGGGATAATAACAGATCGATCTGACTTAGCAGTACGTTTAAAAAAACAACTTACTAATATTTACCTATAAATAAATGTAAATAGATAACACAATAAAGTGAAAATAACGAAAAAGTATTTGATGTGGTTATTCAACCTTTAAGTTTAAATATTTACTAAATATAGAGTTACTTATATCCTATAATTTTAGTTAAGTTAGTAAAGGATATTTACAAGTAAACATATTGCTTTAGGTATATCCGCGATCGCTAAACACATTGTTAAATACATTATTAAATAAATAGCTGTGTAACAATGATTAGCGGTAATTATTTTTCTTAGAGAAGCAATTTTATTTAGAAGTTAGCATGGAACCGCTTTATCAATATGCATGGCTAATTCCTGTTCTCCCTTTACTCGGAGCAACTCTGGTAGGAATTGGTCTAATCTCCTTAAATAAGGCGACTAACAATCTACGACAGATTGTAGCCGTATTTATTGTCTCCATCACTGGAGCAGCAATGGTAATGTCTTTTGCCATTTTATGGAGTCAGATTCAAGGTCATCCAGTTTACAATCGCACCATTGAATGGGCATCAGCAGGAGATTTTCGTCTGACGATGGGCTACACCATCGATCACATTAGTTCTCTCATGCTGGTGATTGTAACTACTGTAGCTTTTTTGGTAATGATTTATACCGATGGCTACATGGCTCATGACGATGGTTATGTACGTTTTTATGCTTATTTGAGCATTTTTAGTTCTTCTATGTTAGGTCTAGTCATTAGTCCTAACTTGGTACAGGTGTATATTTTCTGGGAATTAGTGGGTATGTGTTCTTACCTACTCATTGGTTTCTGGTTCGATCGTAAACCTGCTGCTGATGCCTGTCAAAAAGCCTTTGTAACTAACCGTGTTGGTGACTTTGGTTTACTGCTAGGTATGCTCGGTTTATATTGGGCAACAGGTAGCTTTGAGTTTGGGGTTATGGGGGAAAGACTAGAAGAATTAGTTTCCTCTGGCACTTTATGGTCTGGACTAGCTGTCATCTTTGCAATTTTGGTCTTTTTAGGCCCTGTTGCTAAATCGGCTCAATTCCCTCTCCATGTGTGGCTACCCGACGCGATGGAAGGTCCTACACCTATCTCTGCTCTAATTCACGCTGCTACTATGGTGGCTGCTGGAGTATTTTTAATTGCGCGGATGTATCCAGTCTTTGAAAATATTCCCATTGCGATGAATACTATTGCCTGGACAGGTGCAGCTACTGCTTTCATCGGGGCAACCATCGCACTGACTCAGAATGATATTAAGAAGGGTCTAGCCTATTCTACTATGTCCCAATTGGGCTACATGGTAATGGCTATGGGTATTGGTTCTTACACTGCTGGTTTATTCCACCTCATGACTCATGCTTACTTTAAAGCAATGCTGTTCCTTTGTTCTGGTTCAGTTATCCATGGTATGGAAGCCGTAGTTGGTCATAATCCAGTAGTAGCTCAAGATATGCGCTTAATGGGTGGTTTAAGAAAATATATGCCTGTTACCGCAATTACTTTCTTGATTGGTACTCTGGCAATTTGTGGTATCCCTCCTTTCGCTGGTTTCTGGTCAAAAGATGAAATTCTCGGACAAGCCATGACAGCCAATCCTGCTTTATGGTTTATCGGTTGGGCAACTGCGGGACTAACAGCTTTTTATATGTTCCGTATGTACTTTATGACCTTTGAAGGAGAGTTTCGCGGTAACGATACTGGTATCCGTCAGCAATTATTAGCAGCATCAGGAGTTGTTTTTGGTCCTGGAGCAATGGATACTAAAGAACATGAAGATCACGGTCATGATGATTCTCCCCATGAATCTCCTTTGACTATGGCTTTACCTTTAGTTGTCTTAGCTATTCCTTCTGTGGCTCTTGGTTTGATTGGTCGTCCTTGGGCAAA
>JBFRWE010000207.1:0-4820 GCA_051439345.1 Xenococcaceae cyanobacterium | reverse complement strand
TAAAGTAAAGCTTAAGAAGGCAAAAACTCTCGATCTAACTGGTTTACAGGTCATGAGAAGTTGAAAATTACTATTTAGCTAAAAGCCTTGCTCTGAGATGGTTTTAGCCCACTTTATGAATTAGCTCTGACAGCTTGTCTTTTGACAGAGAAAAAATATTAAGTTACTGTTCTTTGTTTGTACTTACATATGGACATATAAACAAATAAATGGATAAGCCAAAAGCAAAAAGGAAATTATTCTCTCTTGGTTTTGCACCTCATGACGGTATAATCTCCATTGGCGTTTCTCCTCACGGATTCATTTCTATTGGTGCTATTCCCCACGGATTTATTTCTATCGGATTAGTTCCCATGGGCGCAGTCGCAATTGGTTTTGTCTCTATGGGACTTTTTAGCGTTGGTGCTGTCTCTATGGGATTAATGAGTTTAGGGCAAAATACCATGAGTGTCTTTCAACTCCAGTCAGGAGAATCCGAGCATCATCATCAAATGCCTGATTCAGAAATGAAGCAACACAATCATATGAGTCACTAATTAGATTGAGAAATGAAGCCTCCATCACTTGCTAACGCGAAGTGATGGTATCTGGTAGGACACTCTTCTCGGTTGAGACAGCTACCCGTATCTCAGAAAACCGCGCTTCTCGGTGAACAGCAGGGACTTTAGCCATACTGAACCTCTAACTCATTTCTGGCTAGAGCTTTTAGAAACAAATTCTGTATTTAGTTATGTATTGGTGGAGAGCGTGCGCCCTAACTACCACCTGGCGAGCAGGTGGTAGAATGCTGGCTGGCTTTCCGTTCAAGACCCGAATATATAAAAGCAACCCGAATAATTTAATCTAGCAAGATTTGACCTTACCAATGCAGAAGACAAACAGCAACCTGTTTGCTACATACCATTTGGAGGTGGTGTGAGGGAATGCATGGGCAAAGAATTTGCCTATTTAGTTATTAAAATTTTTAGTTGCTATTTTAGTAGAAGCCTATTTTAGCAAAAGCTAATCATTAACCAAATAAATTATTAGCGATTGACATTAACATATTTCCAAATATCATCATTATTTCGATCGATATCATAAACATAGCCAAAACTAATCGCTACTCTTCGACGCAAGCCAAAAGTAGGATAAAGTTTAATATCTAAATCTTCAGTAGCATAGGAATCAGCCGAGGTGATTAACTCAAAAGCTGTATCTTTAGATAAAGTATTACCAAACGTATTTAAAATATTTCTGGCGCATTCATTCTTAGTTGCTTGCTGTAATTCTACCTGCCTATTTTCATAAGCTAAAAGAATATTATCAAGACAGACACCATAATCGTAAGCATTAGTAAAATCAAATACTATTTCGTTTGCTCCTACTTCTCTAGGTTGTGTATCAGCGTGATTAATACTTGTTTCTTGAATTGTTTCTGGATAAATTTTATTATTAGTAGAGTCGTAAATAAAATTACCTGCTTTTATGTCAGAATTAGGGACTATACAAGCCTTTTCTCCTGTAATATCATGACTGATCACAGCTACATTTCCTTGGCATTGTGTAAGCTCAAAACCCCAAGCATCTGCTAATTCCATCATTTGATTAGGATTCTGTGCAAGTTGATTTTCGACTATTTTTGGCCTAGAAGGAATTGCTTCTGCTGGTTGAATACTAAGTACAATTCCTGTGGTTAGTAATATTTTTATTATTTTGTACATCGCGGACAATTATTGATTATTGAATATTGATAATATTAAGCAAAGTCTTGATAATTTTTGGTTAATCAATCTAGATATTGCTCTCTATAAATAAGATGTATTTTCTGCTTTTAATGTTCCTATTTACGCGGATTTTTAAGAATCAGTCAATTAATAAGCTGTTACCTATTTAATTTTTATCGATTTAGTAAAAAATGCCCTGAAGATAAAAGTATTTAGTCTTTTTTCAATCTATAGTAATCAGGAATAATATGTGAGCAATCCTATTCCCTATCTTAGTGCGCGTTCCTTGGCTGCTTACTAAGCAGCAGGGTCGCACCGCAACACTACTATTGAACTATCACAACTCAAACACGATTGCTATATAGATGTTCTAAAAACTATGTATCTATAGGGAATTGAACTAATAGCTATTAGTTTTAATTAGTAGACTGATAAATAACTAATAACTCAAAGCCAAAAGTAAATAGCTTTTTAATAAAATTATCTTGATTACTTAAGAAGTATCTAAATTTTTTTTAGATTACATATTAAACAGTTTTCTGAAAAAATTTAGTGGAGCCGAGCAGAGTTGAACTGCTGTCCAGACTGGGTATTGACTCTCTGCTCATTCACAGGCGTAGTCTTTCTTATCCTCAGACGGGAACCATCACTTATCCCTGATGGTGGGATTCTTTGGTAAAGTCTTAACTAGTTAGTCAACCAAAGACAACTAACTAGAGCATCCGTTGGGGGTTGGTCTCTAATCCTTAACGGAGTCAAATCAGAGACGAGCAAGTCAGAGTTTTTGACTTAGGCTAATACCGCCTGACGCTCAAATCTTACGATTTTATTCGCAGTTACATTGTTTTTGAGTCTTGATTTACGAGAGGGTACTCACTCTCGACCTGAATCACAAATTAGCTTTCACCAACCTGTCGAAACCGTTACGGCCCCTCGTGTTGATCTAGTCTATACTCTGATTATATCGTAGTTCAAGAAAAGTTGGGCGAGACAAGATATAGCCCAACTTAATGAGTTCTATAAGTTTTACTCTATTTCGATCGAAGTTGGAGCAGAACCGTCAGTTTTATCTGTTGTTGAACCAGAAGATTGACGATATTGTGCATAAAGGCGATCGCGCCAAGCAAAAAATGGCTCATAAATAATATTATCAGCTAGTCCAGGAATACCTTTTCCTTTTAGTTGTTCGGGAATATCTAAATAATTACCTTCGGGGAATTTTAAGATGACACTCAACCCAGCTACTGCCAAATCCGCCAAAGTAGGACTATCTCCTACTAGATAAGGACGATTTTGCAAAATTAAACTGAGAGCTTCTAAATCTTGCTGTAAACATTTATTTGCTTCTTTAACTGCATCACCACCTAAACCAACTCCAGTACCCAACACATCTAACACTTCACCAGGAATAGCACTGACTATATTCTTGACTAGATCGGGAACTTCTTTGGGCAAAATAGAGGTACGGAAGTTTTGATATTGATTTAAAGCACCAATAAAAGCTTTACGCCCTTTTAAACCAAGAGAAGAGTCTGCCCATTCTTCGATTAACAAGCATTGTCCTCTTTCCACAGGGTTTTCAGGAATAAGGGGACACTCAGGATACTTACGGTCTAGATAAAAAGCAATTTCGGTAGAATCAGCAATATAAGTGTTGCCATCTTTTAGTACTGGTACTTGGCGATGTCCAGACTTTTGCATCAATTCTATTTGTCCAACGCCAGGAGTAACTTCAATTTTGCGATACTCTAGCCCTTTATAGTCTAAAATTAAGCGTACTTTTTCTGAGTATTGGGAAAGTTCAAATTGATATAACTCCAGCATTGAATTTTTTGTACCTTTATCGAAACCAACAATGGCTAATGTAGCGTGTTTTGATTATTTTATCCATCTGCTTGCAGATCGAATAGAATTATATTGAGCGTTTTTCTGGTGATTTTCTGAGTGGAGAATCTTTTGATCTTACTCAACTGTTTAATCAATAATGAGTATAATCAATCTCATTATGCTCCTTGTTCAATATAATCCATCACTTGTAAATAGGCAGGATCGTCTGGTTGAATCTCTCTTTCTTCAATGCCGATCTCGTCACGAATAGCTTTTTTCGCATTGTTGGCAATAACAGCATTAGAAATTAATTCAAGGGCATCGGGTTGTTCGATGTTATTTAGAGCTTCGGCATATTTTCGGCTATGAGTATGCCTCACAGATTCTTGACAATAGTTTGATAATTGTCTGCTTTCTGTCATCACTTCAAAGGCAAAATCTTTTTCCACTTCGCTACCATATAATCCTTTATAAAGAAGATTAACCATTGAGGCATCATGGTGTTGAATAGAGTATTTCTCTTCAATTTGTGGCCAATACTTCAAAGCTTTTAGTCCTTCTAAAGCCCCTTTATTCAAGCCAGCATTCTCGCACCACTGCTCAAACTCTTCAATACTAATTGGACAACGACCATGTTCATGCATACCGTGTGCTAGTGCTTGCCCAGCTTGAAAGTTTCTAGTGGGCTTTCCTGTTACAGGTAACATCATACTGCCTCGCACATCAGCCACCATAGCTGTCAACTGAGAAAAGGTGTGGTCGCGAGCTCTTTCTGTAAAACCACCTTTATTAAGAGTTGATTCAATCCTGGGTACAGCATACCCCAACTCTGTCAAAGCTATAGTTTGCTGACTGTAGAGTTTATAACGATCTTGGCGGGACATAGAAACAGTTGCTGCCTGATCAAGACATTGATGAAGTAGTAAGGTGAGTAAAGTTGGGAGAAGTCCTGGGTGTTGTCGATGGTATTCATAACCAAATCCCGCAAAAATAGAAGCCATGTTTTTGGCAGCCTTAATATATTGTGCTTCAACATTATGAATACCAGGAGAAACCTGAATATTAGGAGAGAGTTTATTGAGCATATGTGCGCCAATTAAAGCTATTAAGGCCTCAGGATGACAAAAATTAGCAGTAAAGCTATCTAATGGATCTCTTAAGGCACCATGCCTGTGAAAACCAGAGAAAAAGGCTAAATTAGGATTTTTTTCGCATAATACATAAGAATTGTTTGTGCTTTCGTCATGGCTAAAAGAACCGGCTAGACAAGCTAGCACTACATTATTA
>JBFRWE010000206.1:0-12361 GCA_051439345.1 Xenococcaceae cyanobacterium | reverse complement strand
ATGCTGCGTAAAAAGCTCAAAGGAAATCCAGAAGCTAAACCACAAGATAAATCACAGAGGAGGGAAACATCTCTCCTCCTTTTTTTTGCTTTGCCTAAGGTATCTTAGGATTTTATCGGTACTTATATAAATGTCTATGCCAGTAGATTTAATTGTTATCATTGCTGCGGTTGTAGTTGCCTGGCTTATTTTTACCTGGTCAATTAAAGTCCTTAAAGCTAGTATTGGTACTGCCCTAACTATTGCTGCGATCGCCCTTATTTTACAAGTATTTTTAGGAATTGGCTTCGAGGAAGTATGGCAACAATTAATTCAATTTGCCGAAACAGTCCAACAATTTTTCCAACAATATTTTGGCTCCATGGGGACTTATCATTTTTTCTAAGCAGAGGTTAAGCTAGATCGTCAAGTGTTCTCGTCACTCTTATAAGGCGATCGAAATCATTAATTGATAAGGGAAACTATGTCTCAGCAATCTAATTCTCTGTCCGAAAAAAAGTCTAGCTTAATTCATCAACCTTTTCCTGAGCATGAAATCAATCTATTTAATCCACCCAAGAAGAATCCTAATGGCTATTTAAGTCCTGCCAAACTTTATCTTGATGGTATTTTAGAAGAGCAATTAATCTCCTCTACACCAGAAAAAAATCAGAGACAAAATCTTTTACTCAATCCCTGGGCGATTAGTTCTATGATAATTGTCCTGTTAGCGAATCTGGTTTCTGCCACGTTTGTTTTGCTGCATCGTCAAGAGGCGATTAAAGTAGCTAAACCTCTATCTTTTGAACAATTATCGACAGGAGCTAACTTAGCAGCTAAAGAATTTATTGAGCTTAACTTAAGTACTTTGAGTACTATATCTCCTCCAGAACCAGAAACAAACAAATCAGAACCAACAAAATCTATAACTGAAGAGCATGAAGGGTATATACCTACTTATGCTGCCCATCCTTTATTATCTAACAGTCAAGATTACTATTACATACTAACTGAATACGCAGGCGATCGCTCTTTGCAGTTAGCGAAAGCTCAAGTACAACAAGTCTCTTTAGTTAACTTTCCTCAAGGTATATTTATTTATTTGGGAGCTTTTGAACAAAAAAGTCAAGCAGAAGAATTTGTTGTCAGTTTAAAGGAAGAAGGTATGTATGCTTATGTCTATCCATTTGATTAGAATTCTGGCATTTAAGTAGCTGAACACAATTAAATATAAGATAGATAGCGTTTTATTTCTCCCCTGCTTCCTCTGCTTCCTCCGCTTCCTCTGCTCGTCTCAACCGTCAAATCTTAAAATCATACCCCTGAAAGTGCTTCCTCTGCTCCCTCTGCCTTTCCTCATTTTATAATTAATTACACCCGCCTACTTATCTGTAAGTAGTGAGTAGCAATCAACAAAAATCAGAGTGTTAGACTCTACCTCATTCAAATTAGAACCACTGTAATTTCTTTCTATAATTGGGATCAGTACTTTAAGTCCCTCAAAAATTATGTTATTAAATCGCCTCAAAATATTTTTAATATTATTATTTCTAGTGTTTTTAAGCCTTTTTTTGTGGCAAAATCAAGAGCTTTTATCTCTCAAATTACTTTGTGCGGATGTTAATCAGTCTTGTTTTTATCAAACAGCCAAACTACCTCTAGCTATATGGATGCTTATCTTTACTTTAATTGGAGTTGTTACTAGTCTTGTTTGGCAATCACTTAATTATCTTGGTAGCAAAAGCTCCAGTCAAAGCAAGTCTTCTGTTTCAACTTCCTATGTTTCAGGAGACAATGTATCGAGAAGTTCTGAACCCGAAACAAAATTTACTGATAGGAAAACCTCCAACCAATCAACTCAACCTACTCGGCGATCTTCAGTAGAGACTAAAACTAAAGTAAATCCAACATCTGCTAATAATTCTACCGCTGGCTCGGATTGGGAAGATGATAATAGTAATGACGATTGGAATCTAGAGGAATCAATTCCAGAGAAGGTTAGCGATCGCACAACAAATAGACTGGTTAAAGATAATACGAGTTATAATTCCCCCCCCCATCCCCAAACAACTCAAAGTTCTGATACTACTTATTCTTATAAATCTCGTCCGACTAATGAAAGTAAAGAGCAGAACGTCGATCGAGTTTACGATGCTAACTATCGAGTAATCAATCCATCTACACCTACAGCTAATAATGAGCAGATTAACAATAAACAAGATGATGAGGAATGGATTTAAACAATAACAATTAACTTTTAGAGGAGGGGAGTAATTCTCTTGATTCTTGCTTGACTAAACCAAGCATTGCTGCTTGTTGCAACTTTATAAAAGCTTCAAAATCTTCCATCTCATATTTTCCTTTTAGAAGAATCCGTAATTTTTCTTCTGCTTCTATAGTTAGATATCCAGTTGTTAAAGCTTGCTTCGCTAATTCTCTAATTAATTTTATTGACTTCGCTTTCATTTAAAATTTCGCCTTTAAGTGTAAATATTGAGTATTGATGTGTTGGGAATATAAATATCTGCTTAATTAAGTAAATAATTTTTAATTTTCAAATATTTTTATCATCTGATTTACTTCTCTATTTAATTTTAATGAAGTTTTTGTAAACCTTCAGTAAACTAGATCACTGTTCATACCAAGGCTATGCCTCTTGACATTAAAAACTCAATAGTGTAGGAAAAATTAAAATATTTTTAAGAAGCTAAGTTTGGTAATTTAAAGGTCTGATATCTAAATTTAAAAATCGACGATGGAAAATTTGCTTAAAGGACTTAATATTTATCTGATTGGCATGATGGGAACAGGAAAGACTACTGTTGGTAAGATATTAGCCCAAAAATTAGGATATCGTTTTTTTGACACAGATGAACTAATAGAAACCGTAGCAGGGAAAAAAATCACTGAAATTTTTGCTGAAGAGGGAGAAGAAAATTTTCGCGATCTTGAAAGTAAAATTTTAAATGAAGTATCTGCTTATATCAGAAGCACGATCGCCACTGGAGGTGGTATTATTCAAAGGCAAATGAATTGGAGCTATTTACGTCAAGGTTTAATTATTTGGCTAGATACAGACCTCAAAATAATTCAAGAGCGTTTAAGCACCGACGAAAGTAGACCTCTGGCTTCTAACTGGGAATCTTTGTGGTCAGTTCGTCGTCCTCTCTATGCCCAAGCAGATTTACATATTAAGATAGACAATCACCAAAATCCAGAAGATATAGTAACTCAAATTATCGAACTAATTCCCAGCGTTATTAACTCTAAAATAGATAATTCTTAGTCATACTTTCTCTAAACAAAAATCCCTATGGTCAGTGAGAGCGAATACATTAAAGAAACAGAAGCTACCCGTGTCCGCGTTTTAAGTGAAGCTTTACCCTACATCCAAAAGTTTGCTAATCGCACTATTGTAATCAAATATGGTGGTGCAGCAATGAAAGATAGTAATTTGAAAGATAGAGTAATTCGTGATGTGGTCTTTCTTGCTTCTGTTGGAGTACGTCCTGTCTTAGTTCATGGTGGTGGACCAGAAATTAACAGTTGGTTAGGAAAACTCAATATTGAACCACAATTCAAAGATGGTTTGCGAGTAACTAATGCTGCCACCATGGATGTAGTAGAAATGGTTTTAGTTGGTCGGGTTAATAAAGAATTAGTATCCTTAATTAATCAAGCTGGTGCGTCGGCTGTGGGGTTATGCGGGAAAGACGGTAATCTAATTACGGCACGTCATGTAGGCAAAGAGGGTATTGGTTTTGTAGGGGAAGTTGCCAGTGTCGATCCTCGTTTGATTCAGTCCTTAGTCAATAATGGCTATGTACCAGTAATTTCTAGTGTTGCAGCCGATGAAAAAGGACAAGCTCATAATATTAATGCTGATACGGTAGCGGGAGAAATAGCTGCTGCTTTAGATGCAGAAAAACTGATTTTACTGACTGATACCCCAGGAATTTTAGAAGACTATACCAATCCTGCTACGTTACTAACCAAATTAGATATTAAAACAGCAAGAGGATTAGTTGAAAAAGGAATAGTATCTGGAGGTATGATACCTAAAGTTAGTTGTTGTGTTCGATCGCTGGCTCAAGGAGTAAAAGCAGCACACATTATTGATGGTCGTATTCCCCATGCTTTACTATTGGAAATTTTCACTAATGAAGGTATTGGCTCAATGATTGTGGCATCCGAGTATATGACGTGATCGATGAAAGTAAATCTTTTTTCTAGCGTTCGCTTTCGTATTCTAGCTTGGTACTTTTTGCTTACTACCTGTACTGTCTTGGTTTCAGTAGTAGTGACTAGGCATACTTTCCATAACATGCTAAAAAGTCGAACTCAAGAAGTTTTAGTAGCGGAGATTAGTAAATTTGATCGCTTAGTTGAGCAAACGCTTGTTGATAACCAGTCTTTACAGTTAGAAGATCTTGTTAAAGAAGTTTTATCCCTTCACTTTCCTGCCAGAGATAAGTATATCTTGGCACTGATAGAGGGGAAAATTTTTAATGGTAGTCAATTGCCATTACCAAAAGAGATATCTGACAATTCCACTTTACTTGAAGAATGGACGCAAGTTTCTAGTTTTACTTATGGGGAGTTTATTATCTCTGATGGGTTGATTTATTATGTGGTTAAACCAATTGAAATCAATCGTATTAAGGGAGTTGTAATTGCCCTTCGTGATGCCAGGTCAGATTATCAAACAGGAACTGAAACAGTTATCTTAGTAATTAAGGTAGCCACTGTTGTTTCTATCCTCTTTTTTGCGATCGCCTGGGTAACAGCAGGAAGAGTCTTATACCCCTTGCGTCAAGTCACCGAAACGGCTCGCGTGATTACGCAAACCGATATGTCAAGGCGCATTACAGTGGTGGGAAACGATGAAATTGCTGAACTGAGTGCTACTTTCAATGCTATGCTAAATCGCCTAAGCTCAGCTTTTGAGAGCCAGCAAGAGTTTCTCAAAGATGCAGGACACGAATTAAGAACACCAATTACGATTATTCAAGGTCATTTAGAAATACTCAAGTACTGCCCTGAAAAGCAGCCTGAAACCATTGATCTAGTAACTGATGAACTGAGTCGGATGAACCGCTTAGTTAATGACCTGCTGCTAATTGCCAAAGCCGAACAACCTAACTTTTTGTGTATCAAACTAGAAGAGTTAGACTGGTTGACAGAAGAATTATATTCTAAGTCAAAAGCCCTAGCAAAAAGGGACTGGCAACTAGAATCCAAAGGTTTAAGTCCAGTGGCGATCGATAAGGGGCGTTTAACTCAAGCAGTTATGAATCTATTACAAAACGCCGTCAGACACACCCAAGAAAATGATACTATTACCTTAGGCTCGGCAGTACGGGATGAGTATGCTTACTTGTGGGTAAGTGACACGGGAGAAGGTATTGCGACCGAAGACCAAGAACGGATTTTCGATCGCTTTGCTCGTGCTAGCGATAGCGATCGCTATTCTCTTGAAGAAGGAGCAGGTTTAGGATTATCCATTGTAGAAGCTATTCTTACCGCACACAATGGTTGGGTTGAACTGGACTCATCCCTGGGTATAGGGTCTACTTTTACACTTGTATTTCCGATCTCTCAGGAGGCAGTGGATGAACCGAATTCTGATCGCCGAAGACAATCCTCGCGTCGCGGAGTTTATCGAAGCAGGGCTACAAGCACACAGATACACAACTCTTGTCGTTAGAAATGGTCGGGAAGTTATCAATATAGCTAGTAGTAAAAATTTTGAGCTTTTAATTCTTGATTTAGGACTTCCTGGTATGGATGGAATGGAAGTAATCAGGGAAATACGCGGACGTGGTGAAACCCTACCAATAATTGTACTGACAGCGCGGGACGGATTGAACGATAAAATATCAGGATTGGAAAAAGGAGCAGACGATTATATTACCAAACCTTTTCGTTTTGAAGAACTGCTGGCAAGAATTCGAGTGCAATTACGTAAAGTTAATCAACCAACAGTTAAAGTAGACAACAAGCTGCAAATCGGTGATATTACTCTGAATTTATTAACACGCCAGATTTGGCTAGGAGAAAAAGAAATAGAGCTTTCAGCAAGAGAATTTATCTTAGCAGAAACTTTAGTGCGTCATCCTATGCAGGTAATGAGCAGACAACAGCTACTCGATCACATTTGGGGATATGATTACGATCCTGGCTCTAATATAGTTGACGTTTATATTGGTCATTTACGGAAAAAGCTTGGCAACAATTTAATTGAGACAGTTAGGGGTATAGGTTATCGTCTGCGACCATAATTTAATTGGTCTTACTAAGTTACTTGCGACAAAAGTAATTATTGATAGAGAAAATATTATGCAAAATATTCCTGATTTGACTGAATATGGATACCAAATTAGAGAAGAATTAGGACGCAATCGTGAAGGGGGGAGAATTACCTGGAAAGCGATCGAACTCTCAACGGAAAAATTAGTAGTAATTAAACAGTTTTGTTTTGCTACCGTGGGTTCTAGTTGGTCTGGATATAAGGCTTACGAGAGAGAAATTAAGTTATTACAACAGTTAGATCATCCAGGGATTCCCCGTTATTTGGATAGTCTAGAAACTGATAACGGTTTTTGCTTAGTTCAAGAATATAAAGATACGGTATCTCTTCGAGCTAAACAGGATTTAACTTTAGACCAAATCAAAGTCATTATTACTAAAATTCTGGAAATCTTAGTTTATTTGCAACAACAAACCCCACCCATAATTCATTGTGACCTTAAACCAGCCAATATTTTAGTAGACGATCTCCTGAATGTATATGTAGTTGATTTTGGTTTGGCTAGTCATAGTAACCAAGAAACTGCTGCTAGTAGTGTCTTGAAAGGTACACCTGGCTTTATCCCTCCCGAACAAGCGATCGCCCCCAATACAGCTACAGATTTATATAGTCTGGGAGTAACTATTATTTGTCTCTTAACTGGTAAAACTGCCCTCGATCTTCAGCAACTTGTAACCGCAGATAATCTCTATCAATTAAAATTTAAACCTTTACTATCTCACCTCAACCCTCAATTTGTTCGCTGGCTAGCCCAAATGGTGCAGCCAAAATTACGCGATCGATTTAAAAATGCTACAGAAGCTTTAAAATCTTTTGTGTCTATAGATTTAACCCCAGAATTAACCACAAATATTTCCTGGTCTTCCTTACTGGCAAAAAAATCTTGGAATTTAAATTTTTCTGTCGTTGGTAGAATGGCGATGTTTGGCTTATCTACTGCTTCTATATGGGCGATAGGTATTACTGCTCATAAAGTAGAGCTTTCTTTATTCAAGTTAGTGATTGCTATTATAGGTGCGATGGTGATAACTCTGATGGAGATGAGTGTGATAGTTATCAGTAATAGCAGCGAAGAAATTGCCAGCAAAAAAAACATAACTGCTGTAGCAGTCGCTATTCCTACTTTTATAGTAATTGTAGCTGGTTTAATTTTAGGTATCCAAGAAGCGATCGCTATTTGCTGCGCGATTGTTTTGACACAAGCTATAATTTTTGCCTATTTTTTAGCTAACTATTTACAACTTCAAGGCTTTAGTATGCAGAGAACAACAATTAATTTTTTGGTAACAATTGGATTGGGCATTGTATGTGGATTGGGATTAGCGCAGAAGTTTTAACTAAAAAAATCTAGATTCGATCGGAAAGTAAATCTAGATTACTGCGATTTAGACTATAAATATGATAGTTTCACTATTATAAAATATATAATTTTGCAAAATTAGCTTCCGCCAAAGTGTTGGAGGATAATAAATTGGATGAACTAAGAACTGCATTAGAATTGGCAACGGAAGAAGAACTACAGCAAATAACGCAAGTTTTATTCTGTCGTCGTTTTAATCCCCTAGATTATTGGCAAACCCCAGAACCGATAGATGTTCAGAGTCAAGATTGGCAAACTTGGCTAGATTCTCTAGAAAAGCGATTTCGTTACCTAGCTGCTGACGGAATGACTGTACTTAAGGGGCGTACTCAAGAAGTTAGCTATCGAGATATAGTAATTCAAGTCTGCCGTTATCTAAAAATTCCTTATTCTCAGCAAATGAGTACTACGGATATTGAGGCAGAAATATTTTTACATTTGGTAGATAAAGCTTTTAAACGTTTACCTAGAAGAGAAAAGCAGTCTTTAACGGCAAAAATCACACAATCTCTTTCTCAATCAAACCTTCCTGAACCTTTACCAGTACAATTACAACACAATCCTCTAAATATTTTTCTTAAAGATAGTAGCATAGTTGCAATCAGTTCTCTTCTTAAAAGATGGCTACTGAAACATATTGCTCGACAGTTTGCTATGCACTTTGCTAGTTATCAGGCAGCAAAAACAGTCGTGATTCAAGGTGGAGTAGCAGCAGCAACTAGTATACAAAATAAAATAGTATTACAAACTGCAAAGAGAGGTATGACCTCTGCTTTAGCCCGTTATGGCACAGCAAGAACTGTCTTCAGTTTATTAGGCCCAATGATGTGGGGTTATTTCGTTGCAGATTTGGGTTGGAAAGCAATTTCTACTAACTATAGTCGAATTATCCCTACTATTTTTACCTTAGCTCAAATTCGCCTCACTCGTGGTGACTATTGGGCTCCAGCTTATTAATCAGTTATCACTTATCGCCTTAGGGGTTTGGCAATGCTGAACCCCTATATTATTTATATCTGGACTAAGATAGGTATCATTTATAGAGAAATGCTCAATGCTAAATGTTAAATGAAAGGTCATTGGACTTGGCAATGTTTTCAAATAAGTGTTCTAATTTTACCGCTCATTCCCCTCTTAGGAATAATTGGCTTAGTTATTGTTGTAGTTAATATTTGGCTAAATCAATATCGTCAGATAATAAATAATCCTTTTAACTGGGGACTGGCAATTTTGGCTTTGTGGCTAATAGTTATTTCTGGCTTGGCTTATAAACCAGTAGAATCTTGGTTAGGATTAGCTAATTTATTGCCCTTTTTCTTTGTGTTTGCTGCCTTCAGTATTTTGTTTAAGCAACCATCCCAGCTACAGAGGTTGGCTTGGCTGCTGATCACACCATCATTACCCATTATAATTCTGGGTATTGGTCAAATGTATGCTAGTTGGTCAATTCCGAATATTCTGGGTTGGGAGTTGATTCCTCAAGGAGTACCTCCAGGCAGAATGTCTTCGGTATTTATCTATACTAATTTTCTGGCTATATATCTCTTGCTCGTTTTAAATCTGGGATTAGGCTTATCGATCGCAACTTATCAAAGTTGGTATTTAAGTAAAGATAAACAAAAAGTCTGGATTTTATTATTTTTAATCGTAATTGTAGTTAGTAGCGCGATCGCTCTCGTTTTAATCAGTTCTCGTAATGCTTGGGGCATTGCTATTGTTAGTTTTCTTGCTTTTGCTGTGTATTTGGGGTGGCGTTGGCTCGTATACGCTGTGATTACTGCTGCTACTGCTATCGGTTGGGCATCTTTTGGTCCTTCTTGGGGGCAACCATGGTTACGCAAGATTGTTCCAGCCTATTTTTGGGCGAGATTAGCTGATGAAATTTATATCCGTCCCGTAGAAACTTTACGCATTACTCAATGGCAATTTTGCCTAGATTTGATTCAGCAACGCCCTATTACTGGTTGGGGTTTGCGGAATTTCACTCCTTTATATCAAGCCAAAATGAATGTCTGGTTTGGACATCCCCATAGTCTATTTTTGATGTTAACCACCGAAACAGGTATTGTTGGGATGCTAATTTTAGCGGTTATTGTCGGCTGGGTGATGATGCAAAGTATCTTATTAGTTAGTCGAAGTAATGATCTTAGTAAAAGTGATGGGTTAGAATCTAGTGATTTATTAGGCGATCGCTTAATCTTCTTCACTTATATAATTGCTTTTACTAGCTTTATTCTCTTTAATTTGCTAGATGTCACCATTTTTGACTTAAGGATTAATACTATGGGTTGGATTTTATTCTCCGCCGTTACGGGAATAGTGCTATCTCGATATAAGTTCGGAGTTCGCCGCTTCTAAATGTATGGACAAATATAGACACTATTACCCAGACTTGACCTCACACAACTCTACGGTATAAGTTCGCTTACTTTCTAGTGCATAATGCTTGCAATAGCTAAGTAATTAGCATTGCTTGACCAGAAAATCCCAGTTAGAGATACTGTAATAAGAATGTCGATTCTTTACTTCAGTACAAGACTTAATTTGTTTATTCAGTTTATTCCAGGAGCTCCATACGTGCTTTCGAGGCTTCACACCCAGATAGGCGGTTATGGAGCTAGTTTTTAAACAAGACGGTAATCGCTCAGATAAATACATACCTCGACGAGCGATAACTAAAGCAGCAGCTACACCACTAGAGATGCCATATTGTCGGCAATACTTAACTAACCCAATCAAACTAGAGTAACTTGGGTTCACTGTTTTGAGATATATACCTCTGTTAGCACAAATAGAACTTAACTGTTTAAAAAACTCTTTATATGACCAACATGATAGCATTCTAGCTAAATCTCTACTCGTTTCAGCTAGAGACTCTTTTTTCTTAGAGAAATCTAATTCTTCACAGACAATGGGACATTGATGTTTAATTGCTAAAGACGCTAATTCTAAACATACTTTGACTATTTGAGCTTGCTGTTTACCTTTGGGCAGTCCTTGTTCTAGGGTTATCTGTCCAGTACGTTTGAGATTACCATCTCCATCTACATAAGCCCAATCTACCGAGCCTGGATTAAGATCGATTCCTATCGCACCATAATTAATCGGTTGAGATCTCGGTCGAATTGGTTCAGGAGTAAATTGTAATGCTACTTTCCACTTGCCATTTTTGAGATAAAAATGCCACGATTTAGCTCCTTGAGTCGGAATACGATTAATATTGCGTGGGAAACCTCCTAAAGTAGTTGATACATACGAACCGTATTTTAATTCCCAACCCGTAGGTACTCTGAATCGGAGATTATTGCCATCCCATTGACAAACCTGATTACCTAGAGTTTCATCTTTTGAACCAACTACAAAGCAGTCCCATCGGGGGATTTTTACCTTGATTGGCTCCGATTTCAAATGTTCTATTTGCTGGGTGAGTAAATAAATCCTGCGCTTTTTATGATGAACCTGAAATTTTAAGTGTTGATAGTTAGTATTTTGATACTTGAGGTGACACGAAAGCGGTAACAAGGTGCTAGTTTGAGAATTTCTCCAGTTTTTCTGAGAGTAGAATTTCTGACAGGAATTCAATTTCCTCTGGCTCTTTTTTAACCAAGCTTTGGCTGAGGAGAGTTTGCCTTTTAATGTTTTGAGATGTTCGGCTCGACATTCAATGGCGGAAGACACTCTTCCTTTAGCACTAGAGATGACACCGTTGGCTTGACGCTTATTAATTTTAAATTTCTGTTGCAGATGAGTATTCCATGCCGACTTGTTAAATTGCATTGTTGATAATAGATGATTTACCGTCTCACAGGAAGCTTGATAGAATACTTGCGAATAATCGTACAAGAACATTGAAAAAGTAGTCTCACCTACCGCATTAAGTTCTTCTATCGGCGTAGGTAAGCCTTTGACATAGGTTATGGTACTCATCTATTTGCTCGACTATTATATCCGCTCATCTAGAGCTTATCAGTTATTGTACAGATATGTAGATAAATTATTGTGAATTTTGTACAGCTTTAGCCACATTGTCGAGTAATTTTTTGTTTTTACGACTTCTAGAGCCATAAAGTCGAGCCGAGAAAACCGTAATTAATTCAATCATGTCAGTAGTTAGCTCTTGTTCAAAAGTAATTTCTTCTTTTGAACTATTGATGATTACTACTTCTACTTCAAATTCTTCACAGATAGCAAATACAAGTTCACTACCAAATCTGAGCAGACGATCTTTATGAGTCAAGACCAGCCTCCCGATATCTCCTCTGAAGATTCGATTTAGTAACTGCTTGAGTCCTTTTTTGTGATAGTTTAAGCCCGAACCTAAGTCAGATATAGTTTCATATTGCCAACCATGAGCTGCACTAAAGTTTTCTAAAACGTCTATTTGCCTGATGAGATCGGGCTTTTGCTCGTGTGAACTAACACGAGCATAGTTAATAGTAATTTTTGTCTTTGAGGACGATTTTTCTCCCCTGAGAAGCTGATTGATATCATTAAGGTGATATCTTCTATGACCAGATGGGCTTCTATGACAAGCTATCTTACCTGAGTCTGACCATCTTCTAATTGTCTTAACTGATACTCCTAATCTTTCTGCTGCTTCACCAATACTAATTTCCATACAAGCGTATTCTTGGAGTTGACTTTACATCTACCCAGAATACGGTATATTTGTCTACATATGTCTAGAAATTATTCAACTGCTCCAAACCCTT
>JBFRWE010000205.1:0-6639 GCA_051439345.1 Xenococcaceae cyanobacterium | reverse complement strand
TATCAGGAGAAGTAAATCAATAAACTAGGGTGGGCTGCACCCGAATATACGCTTGTGAACTGGTAAGAGCCGACTCTCCAGGTTAAAGCAAGAAGCAAACATCAAGACAGGAATTACGAGGTTTTACTTAGTTTTGCCGGGATTGTGTAAGTTTTGTACAGTAGTACCTTGCAGTTAATATAGCTTTCAGCACTCAGCATTTTCAGCATAAAGACTATAGCTAATAGCTGATAGCTTGTTAAAACAGTTTTCGAGACTAAAGTACAATTAAACAAAAGGAGGATCTAATTAACCAATGGCTAGTTACAAAGTACAATTAATCAAAGGCAAGAAAAAGCAACCCCCCGAAATTGATATCACCATCGAAGTTGATGAAGATTCATATATACTTGATGTGGCAGAAGAAGAATATCCCGATCTAGACTTCCCTTCTTCTTGTCGTGCAGGTTCTTGTTCTAGTTGTGCTGCAAGAATAACTGAAGGAGAAGTCGATCAAGAAGATCAAAACTTCTTAGATGATGAGCAGGTAGAAAAAGGGTGGGTATTATTGTGTGTAGCCAAACCAAAGTCTGATTGTGTTATCAAAACTCACCAAGAAGCTTATTTAGTGTAATATTACTTGTAAATAATTGTAAATAATTATTATCGTAGGGACGTTCCATGGAACGTCCCTTTAAGTTTTTGGCTGATAAAATTTTTAATAACAGGAGCGATGGTTGCATTAATATTTAATATCCAAATATGAAATTGTTGAATTGCATAATCTAACAAGAAAAACTCTACAATATTAATAACTTTGAGAAAAATCAAACATTGGAGCAATAGATATGAAAAAAATGACGATCGCTATCTTAAAATTTATAGCCATACTTGCTTGTTTATTAATAATTAGTTGCAGTTCAAATACCAATAATTCATCAATAAATTTAACAGTTTCAGCAGCAGCCAGCCTTAAAGATGTAATGGCAGAAATTCAACCTATTTATGAACAACAAAAAACCAATGTTTCTTTAACATTAAATTTAGCTTCTTCTGGTTCTCTACGACAACAAATTGAACAAGGTGCCCCAGTAGATTTATTTATCTCTGCATCTGCTTCTCATATTAATATGTTGCAAGAAAAAGGTTTAATCATAGATGAAAATCGTCGAGACCTACTGAAAAATCAAATGGTGTTAATAGTTCCCCAAGAAAATACTGCTTCAGTCAATACTTTTGAAGATTTAACAAAAGAGGCTATTAGTACAATATCAATTGGCGAACCACAAAGTGTTCCTGCGGGAAAATATGGCAAAGAAGTTTTAACTTCTCTAGGTATTTATGAAGCAGTAGAACCGAAAATAGTTTTTGCTAAAAATGTGCGTCAAATAGTAAATTATGTAGCAACAGGAAATGTTGATGCTGGCATTGTTTATCAGACAGATACTAATGCTTCACAGGAAGTAAAAATTGTTGCTAATGCACCAGAAAAATCTCATACACCAGTAGTTTATCCTATTGCAATAATTAAAGATAGTAAAAATATTGAAGCAGCTCAACAACTAAAAGAATTTATGTTTACGCCAGAGGCAAAAGCTGTATTTGAAAAATATGGTTTTATTACATTAAAAGAGGGAGTAGGGAGTAGTGGGAAATAATTGATGATTTCTGTGGGATAATTGATTGAATTTTTTATTATTCGAGAGGTTTACTATGTAACGATTATTAATTGGGTTAAACAAGTACGAAAACTTTTATTAAAGGGGAGCTATGAAAATTGTACGGGACTCAAATATAATTTTGGCTTTGGCGATCGCCCTACCCTGTAGTCAGTTATCAGTTATCAGTTATCAGTTTGCTTGAGGTTTGAAACCTCTCAAATCTTACTTTTGACTTTTAACTTTGAACTTCTCAAGAGAATAGCGATCGCCAGAATATCTTCCCATGAACACCTTAAGCTCTGACAAGGTTGGTGGGGAGTATGAATCTAAGGATGACTTGATTTGATTCTATGGTGCGTCAGGCGGTTAAGTGCGCTGGGTTATTTCTGCAAAAGGGTTTGTGCGTTACGCAGGAGCGGAGAGCAATCCATCAATAAATGGATTCCTCTCCTGTTAGCTCACCCTAAACGATCGGCGATCGCTCATTACTAAAAAATCTGATAATCGCACTTTAAGAAAATTATTGTGTTTAGGATCAGTGATGAGAGGGAAGCGGTTTGTCAGTCATTTTTAGAGAACTGACTGAAGTATACGTGCTAACAAACGAATTCCATCAGAATTTTTCATATCTTCCCAGGAGGGTGCCCAACCTTCAGATGCAGTTATTAAGGATTCATCAAGTTCTGGGTGAAACTGCGTAGTTAATGCTTTCCTGCCGTTATCCCAATAAATACCAGTCGCTGCAACCTCACATAGCGGATCGCCACTTTGAGTATGTGTTGAAGCTAAAATTTCGACACCAATCGGTGCAGACATTAGGCTTTGTAGGTCGGGTATTGAGGCCGCTTCAAGGCTGTAAGCAGTTATCGCATGGTGAATTTGCTGATAAGCCCAACATACGAAGCGTATTGATTCTTCTGATACTTCGTTGCCATGAAATGCCTGAATGTGCAGATCATTCTCGTACTGGAGTGCTACATCAATGATGGCATCAAAACGTTTTGCGACTACACGATATGCCTCCGTGATTTCAGTCGGAACATGAGGAATCTCGATATCCCGGTAGGGGTATAACCGTGTATTAGAATGGCTAATTTCTTCATTCTTAGCAACGGCAAAGGATTCATCGTTCCAAGATTGGGCGACAGTACCATAACTCTTTTCGACCTTTAGGCGATTTGCTATCTCGGCAATGCGACGACTAACAGCAACAAACGCTGATTGTTTTGATTTTTCTAGACGATCCACAGATTCACGAATTAATTCTACATGAGCCTGCGCTGTAAGCTGATGAGAGAGACAAATGCCAATAAAAGGAACTTGTTTTAGAAGTAACTCAACAATCAGTTGTGTAGCATCTGAACGAGGAAATGCTTGCGAAAAAGTCTCTTTTACATGAACATCCGGTTCGCCTCCTTCCAATACTATAAGTTTGGCTACGCTTGCCAGGGCAGCAAAGCGCTTTAGGTCAGAAATACCCTGCTTCCAAGCGGGCACAATAAGGGTGGGTAAACCCAGGATCTGATCGACAATATAGGCCACGTTCTCTGATGCAATGACGCCAACCTTATCGCTTGGTCGTTCGCCAACATGCTCCCAGGGTTCAATAACTACAACACTCTCTGCAATTTCTCCAGGATCGACGAGAGAAAGATCGTCTACATGACGACCCCAGGTAGGACTACGGTCACCGAGAGGATTTGGTGTATTACGCTCAGTGAGAAAAGCATCAATTAAAACTTGACTAGATTTAGACATTTATAGCCCCTCTGATTTGATTAAGATTTATATTTTACAATTTCTCTCAGTGCAGCCTTAATTCCTTAACAAAAAAATCAGAAGCTTTTAGATCGGTAATTTCAATAAAGTCTGCTTCCAAATACTCGATCTTATACTCTTTTTAGACTTGCTCAATATCAGAAAGATGGCAATGTTCGGCAAAAAAACCGAGATCGCATAAGGTTCTAGCTGTCTGGAGAAAATAACTTTTTTGATATTTTACTTTCTCTGCCATGTAGAAATGAAGTTGTGATAAAATTGAACATTATTTTCTGGAGTAGCTTATGAGAACGACCAAATCTTTGCCTTTGAGTTGGAAAGAACTACAACAACTCGCCACATTTGAGCGAGATACGGTGAACGGACCAACCAATTCCCAAGCGAGACTGCGCCTGTTTGGACAAGCCGAATCAGATGTGCGAGTTACTCTTTATCGCGATCATCATGCTTGGTGTCCTTATTGCCAAAAAGTGTGGCTGTGGTTAGAGGAAAAGCAGATTCCGTACCGTATTGAGAAAGTCACTATGTTCTGTTATGGAACAAAAGAAAAGTGGTATAAGCAAAAGGTTCCATCGGGAATGCTTCCGGCGCTAGAACTTGACGGTCAGGTAATTACAGAAAGTGATGATATCTTATTAGCATTAGAAAACGCATTTGGCCCATTAAATCAGGTAGGAATGGGCGATCGCCGAGCGCTGCCTCTGCGCCAGCTAGAACGCCTACTATTTCGTGGCTGGTGTACTTGGTTGTGCTACCCCACGCGATCGCCAAGGGACGACCAACGCAGTCGAGAGCAATTTACCTCCATCGTGGCTCAAGTTGAAGCGGCTCTGGCAAATACTCCAGGACCTTATTTTCTGGAAGAATTTGGTACAGTTGATTTGGTTTTTACTCCTTATGTCGAGCGGATGAATGCCAGCCTCTACTACTACAAAGGCTATTCATTGCGAGAAGAAAATCCAAAATTCTCTGATTGGTTTGATGCTATGGAAACCCGATCTACCTATCGAGGAACACAAAGCGATTTTCATACCCATGCTCACGATTTACCACCGCAAATGGGGGGATGCTATCCTAACAAAGAATCTCAAACTGAGATTAATCAAAAACGAGTCGATTGCGGTCCTTGGTTCGGCTTACCAGATGTGATGTATCCAGAACCAGAAACGTCTCGAACAGAAGCTCTGCACCGGGTGATAAAGCATCGTCATAATATCATTCGCGTTAATCCAGCGGACGATCGCCTTTTTGATGAAGCCTTGCGTTGCGCTCTGACTTACATGATGACAGGAGAACTCTGTCCGCCACCATCTGGTTCCGATCCAGCCCTGCGCTACCTGCGCGATCGCATTAGTGTACCGAGAGATATGTCTATCTATGCCGCCAAACGACTGAGAGAAGCATTAGAAACCACGGCAGCTCTATCTGGCGATCACCAAGGAATACCCATTCCGGTGAGCGATCGGCGCGATCAAAATCCAGCTAATTTTACCCAAATTTAACATTGGAGTGGGAATTCCCCTCTTCAAATCTTTGATTGCAGAGGGGATGAGAGCGATCCCCTATTTTATTTTCAATCCTCAGATTTTACTCCTTTCCCTTATCAAAAAATTAAAGTTACTAAATCCTTGGTTTTATGAACACGGTTTGGAACTTTGTCTTGTCAGGTGCAAGATGTGAGAGGCTGCCATCTTCAAATAATAGGTAGGTTCGGTAAAGCTTTCAAGTAATCTCAACACAACTCTTTATAAATAGAAAAAACTCTTTCTTCAAATTTTTCATCCATTAAAAATATCTCCAAAATCGTGCTACTTACGCAAGAAAATTAAGATAAATGTAGATAAGTAAAATTACTTATCAAAATGTATGTATTTTAAATTTTTAATTATAACATAATAGTATATAAGGATACAAAAGAAACAGGCAGAGTGGATTTACTTTGAGCCCACATTCCGCACTTCAGGTTGTATTACAAAAGGGTACAGAAAACTTGTCTATTTAATTAAGCGGAATGTGGGTTTGAGATATTCAAAGTGAGCGAGACCAAGGATAGTTGAGGAGTAATTTCAATACAACACTTATGGAGGAAGTCTGCCTTATGAATATAAAAGAAATTTATAAATTAGGAATCCCTCTAACCTTAGCGTCAAGTTTGATCTTAGGGCTAATAGTTAACGATCCATCCCATACTCAAGTAGCACAAAAAATAGACCCTGGACCTTTCATTAATAAAACTGAGAAGCCTATCAAGCTAGCAGGAATTACCCGTTCTTGTAATGCGTACTATCTGGTAGTAAGTCCAAGTTTATCCGCTAAATACGGCCACAAAGTAGCTCCATTTTATGCAACAAGAGGATGCGGTAGCTCGGTACCAAATAGATGTCGGAGAAGAGCAAGAGATGCTGCCCACACTTGTATGCAAGACCACTGGAGTTATAAAAAAGTAATGCCTCAATCATGTCAATATAGAGAAGGAGTGCATAATTATAATGTTATAAATTTAGCAGACACGCTAACCGGGGTGGTTTGTAGATATACTGACGATCCATACTTCCGTGCCGATATTTACAGGGTTACCAAAGGAGATAAAGGGTACTTGTCGAAAATGTAACTCATGCCATGTCTAAATCATCAAAATAACCATTATGTAAATAAATCCAATAAGCTAATAAATAAGAAACGAAAGAAAGAATTAACCAACGATAAACACCTAATAAAGTTTTTTGCCCAAAACGATGAAGACTAAATTGATGTTTGGCCGTTTTAAAGAAACCTTCAATCTGCCATCGACGTTTTCCCCAACGGACGATAGTTTTTCCCTTCATAGGTTTAGTTGAAATAACAAATCGCTTGACTCTTTTTCCCGGAACGTTTTAGCCAAACCCATGATAAAAATACAGGAAAATCTAAGCCATTTAGATAAACTTGTTGTCCACGAGTTTTTAGTTCAGATACCTTACGTCCATCAGTTAATTTTCTGGTATTAGGGATGCCAAGAATTCCATGATGATTAAAAGAATTGTCACGGAGTTTTTCAATGAATTTAATTGTCCCAAATGCTGTATCTCCTAAAACATAAATTGGGAAAGATTTTCAGGACTTACGCAAAGACACTATATATAGCGTATGCTCAATAGAGCGATTGCTTACGCAAAGCTCCGCTAACGCTAGTTAAATTTTAATGCGTTGGCGGAGCAAGTGCGGCAGCTACATCCCCCTA
>JBFRWE010000204.1:0-5344 GCA_051439345.1 Xenococcaceae cyanobacterium | reverse complement strand
TCTGTGCCGACTCAATATAAAAATAGTGATAATAACCAGGTGCCACAATAAACTCGACTTTTCCTAAACTCTCAATAGAAACTTTAGTGCTTCGATCTATTTCACAGGGCGAGTGAATAAATAGATTACCGTTTGAGAGGCGAATAACAGTCATTCTGGAGTTAAAATCCACACCAGCATAGTGGATAGGATATTCCTTAATCCAAATGGTGTCCTGCTGATATTCAAATAAATCTTTCACTTTAGCAACCATCCATCTAGTAAAGGTGCTTCTGAAGATGAGATTTCCTTTCAGCCATCCTTCAGGATAAATAAAGAGACTTTTAATTAATCGCTTAGTTACCCACCACTAAATTTACCGAAAACAGCAACTTTTTTCATACTTTTAGACATAAGTATCTCAGCAAAATTATTTGTATATTCCCTTTTTCCCTAACACCTAACACCTATCTCAACTATTCAATTAATGAGGACACGACTGGCGAGCTTTGCTCGTCAGCGTGAGATGTCCGTTTTGCACGACTACTTAACATCATCTTCTTAGCTTTGACTTTAAACTTCTTAGCAATAAGTTACTCTTCAAACAATTTCGCTACGGATATGGCAATATCAGCGAAAGCAGCAGGTTTAACCAGTCCTGCTGATAATTCTACTTGAGCAAGATAATTCTTATTTTGCGGTTTAGTAAATACGATTAACTGTTTATCTTTAACATCTAGTACCCAATATTCTTGAATATTTCCTAGAGCATAAATTTCTTTCTTTTTGCCTAAATCATAAGCCAAAGTTGTATCAGAAATTTCGATTAACCAAAAAATATCTTGAGGAGTTGGATGGTTTTGAAAATATTTGCTTTTAGGTAATTTAACTATAGCAATATCTGGCTCTGGTTCAGAATTAGCAAGAATAATGGGATGTGCTTCTCTAATCCAAGCTTTGCCGATGAGAACTTGGCGTAAGTAATCAGCTACACTGCCACCATAAGCTGCATGAATTACCCCTTCTGGACTCATTTCGACTAATTCTCCATCAATTAATTGAATATTGCGATCGCGTAAAATTCCAGCTTCAATCATTTTGTGATAATCGGCGATCGACCATTTTGCTAAATTCACCATTGTTTTGTCCTCGAAAAAGGGGATTTCAATTTTATTGGCTACACACTTTAGTATACAAACTTACTTGACAACCAGGCGATCGCTGTTCAGACAATTATTGAAATATGAACTACTCATCCCAAACTAACGTTATCGCACCTATAAAGCATATAACGCTTGGAACGAGAATGTGTGGCGAAATTTCGTTCAAGGCAGTAGGGAACGCTCACCAATAGAGTGAATAGGGAATAGAACAAAACTATTGCCCATTGCCTTTTGCCTGTTCCCTTAGATAGGAACAGCCTCGGTAAAAAATTATACAGTTAGAGACAAGGAAGTACATACCTTTACTATCAATTAAATTCTGCCCTAAACAATTCATTAAGAATGGTTAGGATTATCTAAATTACCCTAGATCATAAGAAAGGACAAGATTGAATAAGTAAAACTACCTCATAAATATTTACATATCCAAATATGGAACACTTTCCTTGGTTGACAACTGTTATTCTCTTTCCCATCGCTGCTTCTTTATTAATTCCCCTAATTCCTGATAAAGATGGCAAGACTGTACGCTGGTATGCCTTAATAGTTGGCTTAATTGACTTTGCTATTCTTGTTTATGCTTTCTACATAGGCTACGACCTCAATAATCCAGGATTACAACTGGTAGAAAGTTATACTTGGATACCAGAATTAGACCTGAAATGGTCTTTAGGGGCTGATGGTTTATCTATGCCTCTCATTATGCTGACTGGCTTTGTGACCACGTTAGCAATTATGGCAGCTTGGCCTGTAACCTTAAAACCCAAATTATTTTACTTCTTGATGCTGGCTATGTATGGCGGACAAATTGCCGTATTTGCCGTACAAGATATGTTACTCTTTTTCCTTGTCTGGGAATTAGAGTTAGTTCCTGTATACCTAATTCTTTCTATTTGGGGTGGAAAAAAACGCCTCTATGCTGCGACTAAGTTTATCCTTTATACCGCAGGGGGTTCATTATTTATCCTGATTGCTGCTTTGACTATGGCATTTCATGGAGATACTGTAACTTTCGATATGAGCGCGATCGCTGCTAAGGATTATAGTTTTAATCTGCAATTATTACTTTATGCTGGCTTTTTCATTGCTTATGGGGTAAAGTTACCGATTTTCCCTCTCCATACTTGGCTTCCTGATGCTCACGGAGAAGCTACAGCCCCTGCCCATATGTTACTAGCAGGTATCCTCTTGAAAATGGGTGGTTATGCTTTACTGCGGATGAATGCAGGAATGCTTCCTGATGCTCATGCTTTCTTTGCTCCTGTTTTAGTTATTTTAGGGGTAGTAAATATTGTCTATGCAGCATTCACTTCTTTTGCCCAACGTAACCTCAAACGCAAAATTGCCTACTCTTCTATCTCTCACATGGGTTTTGTGCTGATTGGTATTGCTTCCTTTACCGACTTAGGTACTAGTGGAGCAATGTTACAGATGATTTCTCATGGTTTGATTGGGGCTAGTCTTTTCTTCATGGTAGGTTGTACTTACGATCGCACTCATACCCTCATGCTGGATGAAATGGGTGGTATTGGTAAACAAATGAAGAAAGTTTTTGCTATGTGGACTACTTGTTCTCTAGCATCCCTAGCTTTACCTGGTATGAGTGGCTTTATCGCCGAATTGATGGTCTTCGTTGGTTTTGCTACTAGCGATGCTTACAGTTTTACCTTTAAAGTAATCATTATCTGTTTAGCAGCAGTTGGTGTAATTGTCACTCCTATTTATCTCCTCTCCATGCTACGGGAGATGTTATATGGCCCAGAAAACCAAGAATTGGTAGAACATACTAAACTAATTGATGCAGAACCAAGAGAAGTATTTATTATTGCTTGTCTGTTAGTACCCATTATTGGTATTGGTTTATATCCCAAGGTTGTCACTCAAATTTATGATTCTACAACCAACCAATTAACTGCCTTGATGCGTAATTCTGTTCCTAGTTTGGTACAAGAAGCCTATAGACCATCTAGTCCCTATTCTTTGCTATCTGCACAAGCACCAGAAATTGAATTAGCTGCTAGCAAATAGGTATCTTTAAGTAAAAGCTTTATCCTCACATAGTTTGAAGATAAAGCTTTTTTTGTTCTCGATCTTTTTAAATAGTTAGACTTAGTGTAAGTTGAATTGATTAAAGAGAATTAGAATCAAGAAATAGATTAATGACATTAAGTCAACCCAGATATAGTAAAGAAGAATTTGCTCGACGCGGTGACGAAATTTATGAATCTCAAGTACGCTCACAAGTCGAAGAAGGTAATTACGGCAAAATTATCGCGATCGATATTGAAACAGGTGAATGGGAAATGGATAATAGTGAAATCGTTGCAGCATCTCTTCTTGAAGAGCGTTTACCAAATGCACAAATATGGATAGTACGGATTGGTTCTCGATATGTTCGTCGATTTGGTGCGGGACGTATTCAGAAGCAACAATGATTATTGGGAAGGTGAATGCAATTTATGAGCCAATTATTCGGCTTGGTGTTTGTGACTCCAACGGCAAAGTACATGAACAAAATGTAATTGTTGATACAGGTTTCAATGGTTGGTTGTCTTTATCCTCATATTTAATCTCTATGCTCAAGTTGCCTTGGAAAAGACGCGGACGAGCCACATTAGCTGATGGTAGTGAGTGTATTTTTGATATTTATGAAGCTGTTGTCTTGTGGGATAAAAAACGTCTGGTGATTCCAGTTGATGAAGCTGAATCAGATCCTTTGCTTGGTATGTCATTAATGGAAGGCTACAGATTAACTGTAGATGCAATGGAAAATGGTGTTGTTAGACTTGAAAATTTGCCGTAAGTCAATTGATTTGAGCTGATCAGTTTTGTGGAAAAATTTAAAACCCAATCCATTGTCAATCTATCAATTCAACTAATCCCTATTTACTATTCACTATAACTTCGCTCTGACTGTAAAAATATAATCGCTACCTGGTTCAAGCTGATAGTCAGAACGCTCCAAAAAACGCCCTAAAGGTTCTTTAATTAAAGCTCGACCTAAAGAGGGTTGGACTGATAACTGTTTTTGCCGAAAACGCCACTGAAAACGCCACTGATAATGAGCAGCAGTTACTTCACCTTCGATTTTGCCTAGTTGCCAGCATTGTTGGGTAATACGAACATAGGCAGTAGTTTCTGGCAAATTTCGAGAACTCATAGGATTTTAGACAAATTACCTTTAGAGATTATCCTGCGGATGGTCTCTTTTTTTAAAATAATCGATCGCCCACAAGAGTTACCAACTAAAAAGCAAATAAAATATTAAATCAATAATTATCAACAAAATTCATCGGGCGATCGCTTATTAACTTTTGCATACAATTGCTGCCTTCTACAAAATACTAAAGGAATACTAAAATTATCAACGCCGTTATTGATAATTTATTGCAAGAAAGTTAGAAAAATGATAATCTGTTATTGTTAGCAAAAAATTGAGTTAATTCTCTATCTATACTAGAGCTAAATATTTTTTCCAATCAAATATAAAGCTTAAAACCGATTTCCCTTGCTGACGCTATATTCTTATCAACTCTGATGCGTGTATTGCCCATACGCATCAGCTTATTTTTCAAGTTCTCAGATTTTAAAAACATTAATGCAAAAAAATGCTATTAAATTGAAGGCAAACAAGCCATTTATAAATCCAGCAAATACAAATCCCAGAACTCGTCTTCCTCTGTGGCAATCAGAAAAAATGAGAACAATGATTGAAGAACAATGGGAAGAAGTTTGGAGCATTGTGATTGAAAGAAATAACTACCAAAGAAAATAACTTTGACAGTATTTTGTCTCAAGGGAGCATCCCATGGATGTCCTTCATCAGCCAGCAGCAGAATTTGGGCTCTTTTGACAATTCTTCCTGTCGTTTTTCCTTTTGAGGTGATGTCCCAGAGTGAAGAACGTTCTTCATCAGATAGATTTACGATGTATTTGACTGCCTTGACACTCCAACGTTTCCGCATTCGCGGTCATACGTTGGATTCTTAAGAGACAAGAATCCTTAAAGGGCTAGCCAAAAGCCCGCTACTCTCTCGCTCCAATTGGAGTCTGAGCATACTTTTAATTTAGGTGTACTTAGCTATGTTTCTCTATTTTGTTTCGCTCGTCCTAAAAGCTTTATTCGCAAAGGCTAGTTCTAGAGTGTTTAACACCGAGATTAGGATTTCCCCAAGCTACCTTTTAACTACAACGTCCATGTA
>JBFRWE010000203.1:0-4656 GCA_051439345.1 Xenococcaceae cyanobacterium | reverse complement strand
ACTTTTTCCAACTCAAACTTGCCGAGAGTTTTGTGAAACTTAAAAAATAATTGCCGACCATAATATATTCCCATGTTAGTTAGCTTGTGAGACTGTTCACATAAGAATGTTAAGATAGCAATTAATTCAGAATTGTTATTGACTAAAGCTTGCTGACAAGAGTACATTGGAAACGGGCGGACCGAAAAGTTACTGTCGATCATCGTAACAGAGGACAACTAAAGTTGTCTAGTTTCAACGACTCCCTGGTTTTTATGGCCACAGTTCAAACACGGGGGCCTGTAACGTTGCTTTTCGGTAAAATAAAATACGTAAGGATTAAAATCCGACTCCTCGCCTTTCATCCATCGCTTAAAAGACGATGGCTTTCATGCTACCGTGTTATTTAGGTAATTTTTGCACACAAGTCCTCTAGATAGTCTAAAATACACATATAGTCCTAGCACTATACTTGGTAAGTCAATTTGCCTACCTTTTCCAGCTAAGGGTTGAGGGCGTTGGACTTTTAGTATCATTATCTGAGCTTCTGGCAGATTGGTATCTTGGATACATAAAACATCGTTTTTGTCAACCTACTAGATTGCTGTATGGCTCAAATACCCAGAATACCCGATCGCTCTTCCCTAGGTTCAGTATAAAGGCATATTTTTTGATTTAGAAGTCCCTAATACTTTAGTTGGGCTTCTGCCAAGACCAGCGCTAAGTGAGTTCCAAGTCTAAACAGTTGTTGAGCCTCTGGGGAAAAAGTAACCTGAGCCTACAAACTGTGGTCGGTCCAACAACGCTATGGATTTTCCGCAAGTCTGTATCCTTTTGGTTGCCTAGAGACCATGGACTGTAACGGCAGCTTTCCTCCCCACCTAAGCTAATGGTAATGGTTGGGTATCCAAGCCTTGACATACTCTCCGGTCTGAAGACACGGAGATTCTCCTGAAAACAGGATTCTTGGTTCAACAAGTCCACTTCAACTAATTACCTTACAATACCTAGCCCAGAGATGGTACTCTCCCCTAGGGTTTGATCTATTGCCTCTTGCCTCCTGCGGAGGAGCTGCGCTAACAGAGGAGCTGCGCTAACAAGAGCCTGTTCCCGCAGGCCTTACGGTACAGTTCAAACCCCAAAAAAAACTTTGGTTCTCTGGTACTTGGTGCTAGTTTGCTACGATTAGTAGCTAGGTTTTTAGAGCGGTTGAATACCTTTGCCGCTTATATAAGCATAGCACAAAGTCCCCCTTTTAGGGGGAAGCTTTAAACCCAATTTTTCGGTAAATTTGATCAAGCTAGCATTAGCAGTATAGGAATAGGACTGTGGTTCATACATTTATCTTAGAATCAGGCCAATGGATGATTGCAGGAAATTGGCTAGAACGCAACGGAATGTTGATTACTGTCAAGGGTAAAACTATTGTGACATGGGAACGTACAGATTGGTTCTCTATGGAAACAGAGCTAATATTTCCTAGTCAAGACCGTGAGGATATTACTTTACAGTATAAAGGACGTCTCGACAGTGACGAACGACGCTATACCTTTCTTTTGCAGCACAGTGAACTAGGAAAAGTCGAAGGAGAAGGATGGCTTGGTATTGATTCAATTATTCAGCGTTATTGGGTACTTGGAAATGACCGCCAACGTCGTAGTGGTTTTGAAACTTTACTCCACTTAGATCAATATCGATATTACTCCAGTAGTGGTGTTTTAATAGGTCCTTCTTTGATTAGTGCTATGGAAGCAACTATAGAGCGTGAGCCAGAGTAGTTAATCTTAACTAAAAGTTATAAAATTCCTTCAATGAATTAATGGCTATATTTGTCTAGAAAATTTATGATATTTAAAAAATTAGTTGACGCCCCATCATCCCCAAATCTGTTTCATTAGTTTGAAATAGAGTCAGAGAAGGAGGTCGCCCCTAGGACAACTTCTGAGTTAATCAAAATCAGGGTTAGATTCTAATCCCCAATTATGCTTTAAAAATTGTTGGTAAAGAGTTTCCCTTACCAACATTTGTTCATATAATTCAACTAAGCATTCTTGAGCTTGTTGTAAATTCATCTGCCGCACCTGAGTCTCAAAAGACCGAACGCTAAATTGCTTCTCTAGTGGCAGTTCCATAGGTTGCTCCATAGTTTAACTCCTTTTATACCAACAATGACCTACTGACCATGGTTCCTAGTTGCATCAGTAAATCTAGATACAAAAAATTTATACCAATTTCATAAACTTACGCTACACTGCTTATCTTACTTAATGTTATATGATTTCATTCTTGAGATATGATGTGTAGCTATACTTGAGGAAATTGGTATAACCTGAATAAATCCAGATATGTATTACTGGACGAGAGCGATCGCCTAATCTTTTCAGAAACTCTGATAATCAATTATCACTATCGCATTATGTTAAAAAATATAACAAATGTTTGACAAAACTGCCATGATTTTCCTTGCACCACAGATATAAAAATGGCAAATACCAGGCATTATCCTTGCTTGTAAATAAATCTTAGATAAAAGTCAAGAGTAAAGATGCTCATTTTGAACAAATTTCTGATAGTAAATAACTGCTGAAAAAACAGAGCGAAAAGCTCAAACAACTCGACTTATGACTTATATAGAGATTTATTTCTCAAGAGGTGCTAAAATCAGAAAATAGGTAGTATGCTGAATCAGTAACTATTACTACTAGAATTCTAAAAAATGTTTTATAAAAAATCGAAGTACAGCTTATTGGCCATAACTGCAATACTGACTATACTCAGCACCACTCAAGCTGACGCTTCTTCTTTTCAACCAACCCCTAAACAACCCCAATCAACTAACACTACAGTTATTGCTCTCAACCAAGAAGCCAAAGCAGAATTTGAGCGGGGGGTGAAACTTTACAAAGAAGGAGACCTAAAATTAGCAGAAGCAGCATTTCGCAAAGCTATTGAACTTGACTCAGAATTTGCAGAAGCTTATGCTAACCTGGGCAGTCTTTTGGCCAATCAAAATAATTTGCCAGAAGCAATATCCCAATTTGAAAATGCTGTTCGCCTCAGACCAGAGCTAGCAGTGCTTCATTATCAATTAGGGTTATCTTTGTATTTGGAAAATAAACGACCCGAAGCGGTAGTATCTCTAACCAAAGCTAGAGACCTATTAAAAGAACAAGGTAAAACCGAAGATGCAGAAAAAGTTGAAAAAGCAATAGAAAGGATTCAAGCAGAATCTTAATTGCTGTTGCAATACTATAATTTCAGGGAATTATTTCTAGGAAATATTTTTCAGCTTTTTGAAAAGATCAAAGTGATGCAAACCAGATTTTTTTAGAGGAACTCAACTTACCCAGAAGATATAATCAAGTTTCTAACTCCTATGTGGCATTTTAGGCGATCGCCGATATGTTTGTTTAGTATGACTTGGGAAAACTTTGGTTGGGTAAGATGAAAAACAAATCGTTATTACTGGTTTGAGATTCAGATTATTACTTATTAAATTCTCATAATACTAGACATGAAAAAATAATGCTACAAAAAGTGCATCTAGTGGAGATAGTTAAAAAGATATTCTGCAATTCATTATAGGCAGCTATATATATCATTTTCCCATTTTTTTCTTCCTTATTCCTTCTTTTATTTTCCTTGCTTCTACCATTTATAACAAACATTGATCGAATTTGTATAATGCGTTTTGAAGTGAGGAATGTCGATAAAAAACATAGCGGTTTGTGATTAATTTATATGCAAACCACTATGTTACTGTTTTCGACTGTTGCCGGAAACGGAAAGCTTTGCTAACGCTACAGTTGTTATTGCGTCGATTTGGAGAACAGGTTCACCTTAACCATAAGACTATATAGCGAAAGTATCTACAAATACTGAACCTGCTGTGTTTCCATTAATAGTCGAGAGAGAGAAAGTAGTGCCGTTGCTTTGCGCAAATCCGAATCCATCTAATAGATCGTTATACAATGTATGAGCATAGCTATGATTACTTACAAAACTAAAGGAACCTGGTTGGAAGAGATCGTCCCAGTTAATGTATAAATCTAAGTCAGCTAATGGGTCGTCGTATCCCAATGTACTGCTAGTATGGAAAGCAACAACTCTATCCGCATCGCTTGGATCTAAGCGATCGTCTGTGGAGTTAGGACTAGAGAACCAACCTCCTTCAAATTCGGGACCTGCTGGATCGAGACCAATGAGTTGATCGACTTCGCCACGACGTTCGCGAAGTTCTTCACCTGCTTCACCCATGATATGAGCACCTAAACTGTGACCAATAAGTGTGGTATTAGCAGGATTGACACCTTGACCCAACAAATAGTCTGCTACCTCAACTCCCACATCATCAACTCTGTCAGCAGCAGCAAAATAATTGAGAGTATCAGCGCCATCTTGCCAATCTACTACCAAAATGTTAGCATCATTCCCTTCCAAATCTCGTATATTTTGTGCCATTTCTGACATCCAAGCTTGAGGGGTGAAGTTATTACCTGGATTTCCACCCGTACTTCGGTAACCATGTACGATTACATAAGTAGGATCGTTTGTGTCTATAGACCGGGAATTATTGAATCCGCTATTATCCCAAGTATTAAAGAATACGTCTACCATATTTTTATTTTGTTCCCATGTATAAGTTTTTACTGAAAATATTACACTTTGTGTTTAGTT
>JBFRWE010000202.1:0-2625 GCA_051439345.1 Xenococcaceae cyanobacterium | reverse complement strand
GTCTGATTCGGTACACATAACCATTCGATCGATAGTCAACATTTTACCGCGATCGTAAGTATCGAATACTTCTACTGTCTGATAGGGAGATTTTTGCTGAAAAAGACTTTTTTTGATACGGATAGATAAGGCAGTATTATTATTGCGATCGATTACCCATTCAGCAGGAGAGAATTGTTCGGCATTGTTCATATATGTACAAAAAGCAGATCGTAAACTCAAAGGAGAATAGTATAGCTCGATCGATCGCCCTTACCAATCTCTCTAAAAAAGTTATTATTTCCTGATGATTGATGAGTTGTCACAAATGATTTAAGATTGCTGTATCTATTAACAAATTTATTAATTTTCTCTAGTGAAGAGAATTTGGCAGCTAGGAGCGATCGTTGCTTTATATCTTCCTACTCCAGTCTTGGCAATGCCACAGTCAAGTCATGTCCGAGCGGTGGTTAATCATTTGTTAGGAACAATGGACACTGCTATCCAAGCTGCTACGGAAGATAAAGCTGATGTGCAGATGACCACTTGTCGAGTTAAGAATGACAATTCCCCTTCATTTGTCTATCTATATCAAGAGCAATCTTTGCGAGAAAGTTTAGATAGCCCTTATCGTCAAAGATTTCTGCAAATTAAGGCTGGTGCGGAAAAAGATACGGTTATTTCTCAATCTTACAAACCGATCGAGCCGAAGAAATGGATAGGATTATGCGATCGACCCGAAACAGAAAGAGTAGTAAATTCTAGAGATATGAGTCAACCTATCTGTAGTGTTTTACTCAAACCTCAAATCGGTATCTATGTGGGTAAAACACCACCAGAGGGATGTCCTCTCAGATCTTGCACCTCGTCAGACAAAAATCAAAACCAAGTTCATTTAACCAGGGTCTAACTGTCTCTAACTGATTCAAAAGCTCGAGAAGCAAAATATGAGGTAAAAGTAAAATTAATGCTTGTTGTGCTGAATCAAACCCATCTAAATTATCATAATTACCTAAGTGTAAATAAACCCAGTATGCTAATAAATAAGAAATAAAAGAAAGAATTAACCAACGATAAACACCAACTAAAGTTTTTTGTCCAAACCGATGAAGACTAAAACGATGTTTAACAGTGCGCGAAAAATCCCTCAATTTGCCATCTACGCCGGGATGGCGACCTGATTGATTAATCTACTTAACTCAAGCTGGATAACTGCTTTTTGAGGTCGCCATTCCCGCCCCACCGAGCGATAGTTTTACCTTTCATGGGTTTAGTAGAAATCACAAAACGTTGAACTCTTTTTCCGTCTCGTTTTAACCATACCCATGATAAAAAAACAGGAAGGTCTAAACCATTCAAATAAACTTGTTGCCCGCGAGTTGTAATTTCAGAGACTTTCCGTCCATCATTTAAGATTCTATTCTTACCAATACCAAGAATCCCATGATGATTAAAGGAATCTCCCCGAATTTGATTAATTAAATTAATGGTGCCAAAAGCAGTATCTCCTAAAACATAAATCCGAAAAGATTGAGTAAGTATCTTCGGTAAAGTCTGCAATAATTTTTGGCCTAATTGTGATGGAGATGGAGTATATTTACCTCGATAAACTCGTGCATCTCCAGGGAAATCTCCAATCTCCAATCACGCTTATACATAACTACAATATGCAAGCCTTTTTTATGATGATAGACTCGAACCAAATCTTGAAGCTGCGGAAATTTGCCCACTTTTTCAAGTGTAGTTAAATCAAGCATAACCTGGAGAGTAGGTTTTCGACCTCTTTTTCTGTAAGCCAGAACTAAATTGAGGATAGTTGAGCGAACAGTACGAATCAGAGAACGAGTAGACCATTTATAATGATTGAGAAAACGACTAATCGCACTTTCAGATTTAGTCAAACAATGGTGAGGAAGAGAATGCCCTTGCCCTTGAAGAAATAAAGCTAAGATAGATTCCAAGGTTTCGCGGTACGATACATAGTGGGCATTAATTGTTTCAACATCGAGACTAGTTCTTCAGCTTGAGGTAAGATAGGGTTCATCAGATTAGTTCTCTTGCCTTACTAGAGAACTAATCTAGCAAATTTATCCTACTTGTTACTTCATATATGCCCAAAAAAGAAAGTGAATTAGAACGAGAGCAACGAGCAGAACGGATTCAAACCACAATTGCTCGGCTACAGGCACAAAAGTCTGAAATTGAAGCTACTGGTGTTGTTGCACCACCTGGATGTTATGTCGCACGATATCAAGCCTGCATGAGCTAAACATCATTATTGGTATTATCAACTCAAAGCTTCTTCTGCCATTTTTCCCAAAACTAATCAAGAGAATGAGTATTCCCGTTTTCAACCTGAACGGAAAGGCAGGAAGTCAAGCACATATAGATGGAGTTTTAGCCGTAGTTAGACGAGTCCAAATTGATGAATTGACGCTTTGCCATAGATGGACTAAACGACAGTTGGTCAGATTTGTATAGTAATCACGAAAAAGTTGGTCATCGGGTGGAATAAATTACCCCGAGAGAAAAGTTACTCGCGCTCTGCCCAGCCTTACTCAAATCTCATCAGTAAAATTATTGGTTTTGACTTGCCGCCGTGCGGGATTTTATACATTCGGTACTTAAACTCAGGATTTTTACCCT
>JBFRWE010000201.1:0-9717 GCA_051439345.1 Xenococcaceae cyanobacterium | reverse complement strand
TTTCGAGATAGCGAAACATAATCAGACATACAGTCCCAAAAATAGCTACTTTGAACAAAAAAGGACTGATAGTTTGCAGAAATACAGGTGCAATATTTGCTTCAACTTCGCCATTAAGAACTGGTATCATGGCAAAAAATAAAGACATTAAAGCAATCGCAACAATATCGTCCATTTCTGCAATATCTATTAGTAATTCTCCATTATCGGTATTTAAAGCTTTAGCTTCTTGCCAAACACTCACAGAGATACCAACGCTGGTAGCCATTAAAGCAATACTAATAAAAAGACTGGGAATAAGTTCGAGTTGAAGTAGTTGTGAAGCTGCTAAAAAACCCAGGATGCCACTGAAAGAGAGATTTCCCAACAAAATAAAACTAGCACGGGGTAATTGACGGATTAACCCAGCCAAATTACTCTCTAAACCAACCCGAAACAACAAAGAAATAATCCCTAACTCAGCTAAAAAAGCATATACTTCTCTAACTGAGGGAGTCAGAAAATACACTAAGCTATTTATTAACCCCATCCCCATTCCTAAAAGTAGATAACCCACTAAAGGAGGTATGCCAAGTCGCTCCAAAGCAGCTTTAATTAAAATAGCGAAAATTAGGGTTACTCCCACGAGTAAAACCAGAAACAGTAGTAAAGTTTCTCCTTCAATCACGTTGACTCTCCTTAGCGATCCAATACCAGGCATTGAAACAGCCTAAAGCTACACCAATTACTAGTAGCATAAGAGTCCAAGAATATTTACTCTGGACATGAGTATCGATCCAAACCCCTAAACCAATACCGATTAAAGAAGGAATAGCTACCGACCAACCCACCATACCAAACATTCCCAAGCCAAACCAGATATTTTTAGCTTCTCTTCTAGCTTTGAGTTTACGATCGCTTTTAGTAGAAATTTGACGTTGAAAGTTTTTTTTATCCATGTCCCAACTCCTTAAAACGACGTACCATACTCGCTTCAAACTTTGCCAAAGCAGAACGGGTTAACTTTTCTTTTTCGTCTAATATTTGAAACTGTTCGGCTACGGTTTGCTTGAGGGTTTCTAAATTATTTCCCTCAATGGCATTGCGAGTAGATACTAAAACTTCAGAGTCGCATTTAACTAAAATCCCTTCATCCACAGCCACAAATATTTCTTCTCCTGTTTCAACTGTATAGCTTAGTATTCCTGAAACTAATGCGGTAACAAAATCAATATGGTGTGGTAGCAAACAAAAATGACCGTTTTCCGCTTCAGCGATGACTTTAGTTACTTCGCGATCGATTAATACCACGGTAGGAATGAGAATTTTTAAATTCATAATTGCAAGTTTATTGAATTCAAGAGGTGAAGTGATGGGATGAAAACAATCTTGTACCTTTACCTTATTAAATTTTTCTCTTGTAGAGATATCCTTGCAACAATTTGTGAGTTAAACCAAAGCGATCGACCGTTTAAAGCAATCTGATAAATTCTTCTACTGTCAATTCTGCATCTGGCAGCCTTCTCTTTCTCTTTTCTGTAGCTTCTAGCCCCATACACAGGAGTTACGCAACAAACCTTTACCAATTGTTTTTCCTTTATGAATAGGCAATTTAGGCATTGCTTACAGATACCTAGGAGAAGATCAACAGGCAATTGAGTTCTATCAGCAGGTATTAGAACTGAGGAAGAAAATAGACGATCGCGCTGGAGAAGGGAGAGCTTTATACGATATAGGTCATGTTTACAGCGATCTGAGACAACATCAACGGGCCATTGAGTTGTATAGTCAAGCTCTGGTGATTTGGCAGGAAGTCAATCATCCTATTTTTTAAATGGTCTGCCAGTCTTTAGCTCTTCCTTACGGGGAGGAAATGGCTCGCCCCTTTCTGCTTCCATTTGATCGATATATTGTGAGATCGCAGAAGCTGTCAGACCAGCTACAGTAGCTCCTGGTGTCCAATACACTGCGTTTCTCAACCTCTCTATCACTTCTGCTGGCAGTTTCACCGTTAGTCTTCCTCTTGAGATTGCCATATTATTCAAAGAAGTCATAAGTTGTGAAGTAGGGGTAGAGCTTGTAGATTTTCAATTTGTACATCCTCGTAAAAATCATTTCACTTTCTTTAATACTCAGCTTCCTAGATAGATTTAAGGAACGTATGAAACTTTTATGAAGGAAGATAAGAATAAGATGAGAAATTTTTCATGTTGAAGTTCCCTCTGGAGTTAAGACAGAAACTCTTTAAGGTTAATTCAAAACCTGTATTTTTTTGAGGTGTTTAGTGTTTATTGTAGAGAATGCAATAATCCTGTTTTAACTTAAATGTATAGCAATATTTTTTCCGTGTAATTACTGAAACTGATTAAAACGCTAGACTAGAATCAAAAAACTTTTTTTTAAATCTGAGCAATGATCTGGGCTTGATGACCACTTTAACTTGGCTAAATCATATGTGTAATCACTGAATCTTTTTTCATGGTATTTATACTTTTTTGATGATAATTATACTGAAGACTTAGTAAATACACTGAAGAATTTTTCTCAGTTTAAAGATGTGATGAAGTTTTGTGAAAATACTGGTATTAATTTTGAGTAGGTCTTAATATGAGTTCTAGACATTTAATCGTTCTCGATTCTGCATTTCTCACAAACAAATTTAGTGCGTGCATAATTAACTAATTAGATTATATTTCAAGCGATCGCTTAAGATAGCACACGGCTATTTTTGACGGCAAAATTAGGATTAAACCCCCACTGTGTAAAGCTTTGAAAAACCTCGGTAGCAAATTTGTGAGAAATGCTGTGAGAAGTGCAAAAAGCAAAAAGCTATCCTGATTTCGGTCTTCAAGTAATACAAATAATCTAGAAATTCTCTTTATTCACAGAGTGCAATTTGTGGACTCGGTTTGATTTGCTTGATGATTGACTGAAATCTCGTCTCATCATGTTTTTGTTACCTCTCTCCTAAAGTCCAAGAGAGGGAAAAAGGGTGAGCTTTACGACAAATTTAATTTAGAGAATGTAAACTTTGTTCGGAAAACAGTTTCCTATAGCGTTCTAAAAGGCAACAACAGAGATTTAATTGTTTTCATTTTTTGAAAGGGAGTATCTTGATGACAGTTTTCGACTTTAGCGAACAGAATCTGGTTGGAAATATTTTTGATGGTCAGAACCTGAATGGTTCTAACTTTTTTAAAGCTACTTTGACGAATGTTTCATTCGTTGACACATTGCTGAGGGGTACTAACTTTGAAGAAACAAGTTGGTTAAATGTTAATGCCAGCAGTGCCCAATTCGGACCTGGTGAGGACGTCCTAGGTGAGGTTTTCCCAGCAGCCAGCCTTTTTAAAGCAACTTTAGAGAATGTGGATCTCAGCAATGCTAACCTGCGAGAGGTGAATTTATCAGAAATTAGCACTAATGGCATTAACCTTTCCGATGCCAACTTACAGGATGCCAACTTATTCAAAGCTGAACTCAGCGGAGAACAAGTGAATCGGCCCAATTTAACTGGAGCTAACTTTAGCGATGGAAATGGAGACGGAGTAGGAGCCGATTTGACTGAGGCAAGTCTGAAAGCAGCCGATCTAACCGATGCCAACTTTACGGATGCTATTTTGCAAGGAGCTAGTCTCGAATCTAATATCATCGTCAATACCAATTTCACAGGAGTTGACTTTACAGGAGTCGGCTTCACAGATATCGAACTCAGCAACTCTACCTTTGATTTAGCAAACCTCAGCGGTGTGCAGTGGACTGATGTTTCGCCAGTTGCGGGACAAACATCAACCAATTCCAGCTTTCGAGGTGCGGATTTAACTAACTTCAGTGCCGAAGATCTCAATCTTAATGGGGCTGACTTTAGTGCCTTTGATGCTAACAATTCAACTATCCTGACAGGAGTTAGTTTTGCTGATACTCTCCTGGCTGATGCTAACTTTACAGAAGTTTCTGCCGAAGGTATATTCCTCGAAGGTGCAACTTTAACTAATGCTAATTTCTTTGGTGCCGATCTTAGCAATGCTAACCTAAACAATGCCATTCTCACTGGAGCAGACTTCACTGGAGGGGTTGAACTTGATGGCGCAAATTTATCTGGGGTCGATCTCAGTGGCGGTGACTTAACTGGCTCCAACCTTAGTGGAGCGAATCTAAAAGGTGCGAACCTAAGTGGTACCGACTTGAGTAATGTCAATCTGACTGGTGCCGATCTGACAGGAGCTAACCTAAGCGGAGCAGAATTAGATGGAGCTACTTTAAACAATGTCTTGGCTGAAAAGACGGATATTACTGGTACTGACTTCACAAATGCTATCCTAGTTGATGCTAACTTCAAAGAGACAATCGGAAACGATATAAACGATCAAACTATATTCCTTGGTGCAGATCTTACAGGTGCCAACCTAGACGTAGCAGATCTGAGTGGCGCGGACTTGACTAATGCTATTGCAAAGGAGATTACATTTATCGATGGTCTGGCAATTGGAGCGACTGTAACTAATGCTGACTTTAGTGACTCTACTTTGATTAAGTCTAACTTCACTGATGCTATTGGCATAGATCCAGCTAACTTTAACGGTGCTGATACTACAGACGCTATAATCCCAGGAGTAACAGTATAGTATTCTGAGGATTTGGCTCTTCTCTTTACTAATAAATAAAGCGATCGGCTTGCTATTGTGTGTCAAAATTAAATATCTGACACACAATAATTATTTTAAACTCGATAGGGCTTAGGTGGTAGCTCAACACGAATTGTATCGCCTGGTTTTACTTCACCATCAATGGTTACAATACTCATAATCCCAGCTTGACAAATTAAGTTACCTTCTTCGTTGTAATCTAATAAGGCATTCATTAAACCTGGTTGAAAGCGATTAAGTTGAGCGCAAGGATTCCGTAAACCAGTTACTTTAACCACTGCGGTATTTCCTAGATGGAGTAAGGTGTCGGTAGGTAATCCCAATAAATCAATACCACGGGTAGTAATATTTTCTCCCATTTGTCCCGCAGACACCTTAAAGCCAGTGTTATTTAACTCATCATGGAGTTCTGAATGGATTAGATGTACCTGTCGTAGATTAGGCTGAGTTGGGTCTTTTTTGACTCTCGATCGATGTTTTACTGTCTTTCCTGAATGTGCATCACCTTCTACACCTAATCCTGCTATGAGTCGGATGCTGTTTTGGTTGGATTTGCTAAAGGTGTGAGTTGTGCTAGTACTAACTGCTGTTACTATTCCTTCCATAGATCGCTTTATCCCTGTCTCAAGTTTATATTCTAAATGTGTCAAAATTAAATTTCTGACACAAAATGGTAATTCGATCGCGATGCTAATTGATACTCAGAAAATACTTATTTTCGATACTTAGAATTTTCAGAATGAGGAGGAAGGCAATATTGATTGTTTATGACAATACTCTGATTAGATAGCTCTTCTTGATAATTTTTGATTACCTTTTTTATCTTTTTTGCAGCAGATATAGGCCAAGTTTGAAACAAGACAAAAAATCCAAAATAGGCAAAAAATCCTGTTAAAATTAATTAATGTATCAAAATTAAACTTATGATACAAAATCTTATGAACAATTTGATTGATTGAAACACAAATTCTCGCAGTAGTCAGTGTTGGGGATTTTTAAACATTCTGCATTTAAAGAAGTGTGTTTATTAATTTTTGAGCTTTTGCTCGATCGCAAGATTTAAAATAATAACCAAAGACATCCGTTAAAAAAGAAAGATGGAAGCGTTCACTGAAGGTGCAACTATACCGCTCTCTATTCCCAAGGGATTTAGAGTAACTCCAGAACAGTTTGAGCAACTAGCATATACCGAACAACTAGCACGATTGGAGTTAACTAAGAATGGAGAATTGATTATCATGAGTCCAACTGGTGGGACAGCAGGAGGAAAAAATTTCAATTTGTATCTCGACTTGGGAAATTGGAATCGTCAGCTTAAATTAGGAAAAGCTTTTGATTCTTCTACCATTTTTATTCTGCCTAATGGCGCAAGAAGAAGTCCTGATGTTAGCTGGATTAAATTAGAACGCTGGAATCAACTTACCCAAGCTGAACAGGATGGCTTTCCTCCTCTTGCTCCTGATTTTGTGATCGAGTTAGTAAGTCCTAGCGATCTTAAAAATCAAAGATATCAAGATTTACAGGCAAAAATGCAAGAGTATTTAGATAATGGAGTAAAACTTGGTTGGTTAATCGAACCATCATTAAGAACAGTAGAAATATATAGATCTGGGCAGCAAGTAGAAAGATTAAATAATCCTCAAACCCTCTCAGGAGAAAATATTTTACCTGGATTTATTTTAGATTTAAGTGAGATTTTTTGAGTGTAGAAAAGAATATCGAAAAAATCACTATAAGTAAGTTATCAATACTGTTTTCATTATTATGACTATTGATTAAAGTATTTTTTATGTTTTTGCAATAAAATTTTAACCAAGTTTAAATCATACTATGACTAACAAAAGAAGCTATATACAGAGCCTTTTAGGTATTAACGATAAGATGGAAGCTAAATTAAAAGAAAAACATAAAAGTAATATTGCCATCAATAATAATACTAAAAAAAGTATTAGTAAATCAGATCGCAATACTAATAAATTGAGTCTAAGCAATAGCAATAACCATGTAAAGATGCGCTTATTTTTACGGAAAGAAACTAGAGACAGACTCCACATTCATAAAATAAACACTGGTGAGAATATAAGCGATATTGTGGATGCTGCGGTTACTGCTTACCTCGATAAGATTTCGTTCAAAACTAACCACTAACTACTTATCCAAACCAAGTTCTAGTCCATATCGATCATAGTAGTCTAAGATCATTAGCTTAAGTTGATCTTCTGTGGGGGCTATAAATTTCGATCGATTGCTTTTGACTGGGGTAGTAATAGCATCTTTGATATTCATTCCCTGCTGTATTCTCAGTCTCAATGATCTTACTTGCCATCCAGAGATTGCAGCCCATTTCTCTAGGGATAGACTAATACCACTATACTCATAAGTTTTATTTGGTTGCTTAATTTTCTGACCTTGAGTGGAGACTGGAGTAGTTAGAGCTTCTAGTATTGTCCATTTACCCATCATCCGTTTTTTCACCACAGAATACTTAATTTTGTAGTGCTTACACCAGTCCTTTAAACTTTTAACCTCGCCGTTAATCTCATAGATTGATTCTGCCAAGGAAATGTGCTGTTTATGCACTCTATTTTTGCTTTGGATCTCATTAGTAGTCCAGCGACAATTATTAGGCTCGTAATTTCCTTTTGAATCGATTCTGTCTAATGTCATGGCATCAGGACAGTAGCCCATATCTTCTATAAAGTTATCAAAAGATTCTAACCAGCGATCGCAGATAGAAACAGCAGCATAATTGGGGTCTTTTTTTACTCGTTGTCTCATCGCTCTATAAGTATTCAATGTGCGAGTATAATAAACGCTAGTCATCTAGTTCCTTTTTACTTCCTGTAAGTTACGCTTTACTTAGATAGTATTTTATCATTAAGTACAATTTAGGAGTCATTAGCCCTAGAAGGGTAATTATCGGAATTAGAAGAAAATATTGTATCTTGATTGCCAAGAAATCTGACTAATTCCTAACTAACCTAATTAATCAAAAAGAGTTAACTGAATAGGAGTAGATGCAGTAGTTGGCTGAGGAAGAATTGGTATATTAATCCCTGCTGACTCTAGTAAGCTTTGGAGATAAAAAGCAGTACCAGGCGACCGCTCTTCTTGAGGACAGTGAACAAAAAAATAGATAGTCTTATTTTGATTTAACCAATTACCAATATTGGATACCCATCCAGATAGGAAAATATCATTATATTGCCGTTGTGGATGACTAATAAAACGCACCAAAATAAAGTCAGAGGTAACAACGGGTGTCAGGGGAAGTCGCGGTTTTTTTCTGGCAGAATTAGCTTGAGGATCGTCAGGAGAATTATAAATAGGTCTAGTATCCAGCAATACCCTACCTACACCCAACTGAGTTAGAGTTTGATTGAGTTGACTAGCATGAGGCTCTTTATACCAGTCGAGATGACGCACTTCTATAGCCAGAGAAACATCAGTATTTTGGCAACCTTGTAAAAACTCAATTAAATCTCCTAGATAAGCAGGACTATAACTAGGAGGTAATTGAGCAAAAATAACTCCCAAGCGATCGCCTAATCCTTTCATTCGCTCAATAAAATCTAGTGCAGCAGGAAGAGAAGGCTTTAATAAACCTTGATGAGTAACAGTCTGAGGAAATTTAGGACAAAATTGAAAACCAGGGACTGTTTGCTCAACCCAACGCTGTACTTTTTCTGGAGAAGGAACAGCATAAAAAGTAGTATTCCCTTCAACAGTAGGGAAACGCTGGCTATAAAGGCGTAAAAAATTTGGAGATTTACTTTTGGGAGGGTATAAATTCCCTACCCAACCTTGATAAGACCAGACTGCACAACCAAGATAAAAATTCACGAGATAGCTTGTTAGTTTCTATTCTAAACAGGGAGATGTTCTTGAGTAAGAATATTAATAGCTTTCACCTCTTCCATATCTGCTTTCACCGCATCTTGTAGTTGTTCTCTTAAATCGGGGGTAACAGCTAAAGCTCTTGTCCAATCAGGTATTTGCGCTCCTGCTGGGTCGCTGAAATATAGTTCTCCTGCATCAGAAATAACCTCTTCAAACAGTTCAGTAATTACCTCTTCTTGATGGCGATCGTATTGTAGATTATTAAACCTGGCATCAACAAAATATTGACGAGTATAGTCTTGTGCCTCGCGACGGAATTTAACTCGCAAAGCATGGATATGATCTCGACTGACGATTACTTTTTCGGTTTCAGTTAGAGTTCGTAATACCGAGCGAAGAATATCACGGCACATTTTTCTTAATCCTTCTTGGGAAGAAGCACCTACCTGTTGATGCTTATGATCGAAAATCCCCAAATCAATTTGAGCAATTCTTTTTTCAGCTACGCTACGATAAACTTCTGCCAAGAAACCAATTTCTAACCCCCAGTTACCAGGAATACGAGTATTCAAAGCCAGATCGCTAGTCATCGCAAATTCTCCTGAGAGAGGATAGCGAAAAGAACTAAGATAGCGGAGATATTTTTGATAACCAAAAAGTTCAGTTAAAGCAGTTAGCAGAGGAGTAACGAATAAACGGACTACTCGACCATTGAGACTGCGGGGGTAACTACCAATACGAGCATAGTAGGCTTTATTAAAAGCAATACCAAACTCTTTCTCTAACAAAGGGAAAAGTAGCTTGAGGGGATAAGAACGATCATAGGTAATAATATCAGCATCATGAAGAGCGATCGCTCCTGCTTGCAGAGTAGCTAAGCCTAATCCTAGCCATACTGCTCGTCCTTTACCTCTAAAAGAAAGCAAATCTAAACCCCGCTCGCGCAAATTTTCGAGTAAATTGGTAACTCTCTGACCATTTTCCCAAATAACAAAGGTCTGTTGAGGTAGATGAGAAAAGAATTGTACTGCTGTGGAATATTGTTCTACCGTGTCTGCATAGAGACAGACAACTACAGTTTTAATAAAAGCGCATTCTTTGAGATGATCGCGAATTTTAGTTAGAGCCGGCCTTTCCAATTCTTCATACAAAGCAGGAATTAGCACTGCTGTAGGGGATTCTTGACTTAGTTCTACTAATCTTTCTTCTAAAAATTCTAAATTACAACCAAAATCATGAATAGTAGTAATTA
>JBFRWE010000200.1:0-4006 GCA_051439345.1 Xenococcaceae cyanobacterium | reverse complement strand
GTGTCCCCTACTCCCGCGCAAGGGGGCTTGAATAGTTGAGTTATCGGTCTGTCCCGTTGAATCTTCTTGATGTAAGCCCCCTTCGCGCCCCCACTCCCCACTCCCTGCGCTTCGCGCATTTGACAGACTACTCTTGTTTAAGCTAAGGGAGTTTTAATCTCCAACTACCCAATTAACCAAAGTACGCACAGGAAAACCTGTTCCTCCCGCATTATTGATACCATTGGGTTTATCTGACCAAACTGGACCGGCAATGTCTAGATGTATCCAAGGAGTATCTTTAATATATTGCTTAAGGAAAAGAGCAGCAGTAATTGAACCTCCCGCACGAGGACCTGTATTTTTCATATCGGCAATTTTAGATTTTAATCCCTCGAAATACTTGTCTTCCATGGGCATTTGCCAGAATTTTTCTCCAGCTAATTCGGCTGCGGTTTTAAGCTGAGTAGTAAGATTATCTTCAGTTCCCCACAAACCTGCCATATCGTTACCGAGGGCAACAATGCAAGCACCTGTGAGAGTTGCTAAATCGACGATCGCATCTACTTCTAATTTTTCGGCAAAAACTAAGGCATCTGCTAAGGTAAGTCTGCCTTCTGCATCGGTATTATTAACCTCGATGGTTTTACCGTTAGAGGCTTTAAGAATATCCCCTGGGTGCATAGCCTTACCACTAATCATATTTTCTGTAGCTGCACAGACAAAATGGACTTCAACCTCTGGTTTAAGTTGGGCGATCGCTTTAGCTGCACCGAGAGTAGCTGCACCACCACCCATATCCATTTTCATGGTTTCTATGCCACTACCACCCACTTTAAGATTAAGTCCGCCAGAGTCAAAGGTAAGACTTTTACCAACGATCGCTACTTTCCGCTTTGGTGTCCCTTCTGGTTTATAAGTGAGGTGAATAAATTTGGGTGGTAAATCGGAGGCTTGGGCTACTCCTAAATAGGCACCCATTCCTTGTTCAAACTTTTCACAGTCTTCTTTTTCTAAAATTTCTATGGCTAAACCATATTCAGAAGCAATTTCTTGAGCAGTTTCTGCCATAGTAACTGGAGTCAATTCATTAGCAGGAGCATTAACTAATTCCCTTGCCAGAATTACACCAGAGACAATTTGTTCACCTTGAGCGATCGCCTGGGCTTGATTATCTAAACCTAATAAATCAATAGTTTCCAGTTTAGGTTCTTTTTCTTCTGGATCGGATTTAAAACGATTATCTTGATGTAGTGCTAGCAGAATACCTTCTGTAATTGCTTGAGCGATCGCTGCTGGCTCTTCTTTAGTTACAGGCAAACTAATACCCAGAGTTTTATCTTTCTTGGCTGCACGAGCGATCGCTGCTGCTGTAGTTCGATAACCATTTAACTTAAAATCTTCTGCTTTACCTAGTCCCACTAGCATAAGTTTACGAACAGAGTTTTTATTCCCTATACGAGTTGTGGCGGTACTACCTGTTTTACCTTTAAATTCTTCTTCTGCGATCAAATCGCCGATCATACCTGCTAATTTCTCATTTAACTGGGCTAAATCTCCTGTTAACTCCGTTTCTTCTTCAAATATACCAAGGGCGAGAATATCGCCAGTCCAATCTAATATGGCTGTTTTCGTTGCTCGAATTTGCATTCCTATTTTTATATTCTCAGTGATGTATCTATCTATATCTTAGTTTTGTCGAGCATCTTTCTTAAGGAAAATTGTTTTTCAATATTTGATTTTCTAGTTAATCTGATAAAAATTACAGAATTAATAATTTCTATGTCCCTTCGCGTTGTGATTAGAAACCAAACCCAAGAAGATTGTCAAGAATTGTTATCTCTGAACCGCAGAAGTAAAACTTTCCATTTTCCCTGGGCTTTTCCGCCACTAAATGAGCAAGCCTGTCAAGAATATATCGATCGTTGCCAAAATGAAAACCATGAAGGTTTACTGATTTGTCATGCAACTAACAAGAAAATTATTGGCGTAGTAAACTTCAGCCAAATCTTTTATGGAGCTTTTCAAAATGCTTATCTCAGTTACTATGTTGATGTAGATTTGGCAGGTCAAGGATTGATGTCAGAGGGAGTTGGGTTAGCGATCGACTACGCTTTTGATCAGCTAGCTTTACATAGAATTGAAGCCAATATTCAGCCTGAAAACATTCCTTCAATTAATTTAGTCAAAAGATTAGGTTTTAGCAAAGAAGGTTTTTCTCCCCGCTACCTCAAAATTAACGGAGAATGGCGCGATCATGAACGTTGGGCATTGACGGTTGAAAATTGGATCTAGTTGGTACAGCTAAGAGCTAAGATTAGATTAAGTTTTAAAGCTAGAGACTCGTGAGAAGAAATATTAGAGAACTCAGCATAAATGATATTGATCGTATAATTAACTACTTCCTACAAGCAGATCTAGACTTCTTAAGAGGAATGGGAGTAGAACCCAAAAAGCTTCCACATCATGATGATTGGTATAGTTTAATTCTTGAAGATCTCGATCGCTCAACATCACAAAAAAATTTCTACTATTTGATTTGGGAATTAGATGGTTGTCCTGTAGGACACTCTAATATCAATAAGATTATCTTTGGTAAAGAAGCCTATATGCATCTACATCTTTGGGAGCAAGGGGAACGCCAAAGCGGAAATGGAACATACTTTATTAAAGAAAGTATTAGCAGATACTTCAAGAATTTTGAGCTTCAAAATTTATTTTGCGAACCCTATGCAATGAATCCAGCACCCAATAAAACTCTGGCAAAGATTGGTTTTGAGTTGGTCAAAAAGTATGACACAACTCCAGGATGGATCTGTTTCCCTCAAACAGTTAATCGATGGGTTTTAAGCAAAGAAAAATGGTTGCAAATGTCAACCTAATTATCTAAGAAATAAATCTACCCGTAACCAAGACGAAGAAATTTCTTGCCAAATTCCAGCAAAATATTCTAATCGATAATTACTCAATTTCTTTCTGGGATTCTTGATGACGTTCTAGGGCAAGTTCAATCAGACGATCGACTAATTGAGGAAAAGAAACTCCTTTAGCTGCCCATAACATAGGGTACATACTCGTAGAAGTAAACCCAGGAAAAGTATTGATTTCGTTGATAAATACTTCTTGTGTCTCTTCCACATAAAAGAAATCGACTCTAGCTAGTCCTGCTGCATCTATTGTGGTAAAAGCCTGAAGAGACATTTCTTGAATCTCCAGAGCTATATTATCAGGAATTAAGGCGGGTATTTGCAGTTGAGCAAGTCCTTCTGTGTATTTAGTTTCGTAATCGTAAAAATCACTGCTAAAACTAATCTCTCCAACTACTGAAGCTTTGGGGTTATCGTTACCTAAAACAGCACATTCTAATTCTCTGGCGGTTACTCCTGCTTCAACAATAATTCTCCTATCATAAGTAGCAGCATTGTCTAAAGCAGTTTCTAATTCACTACGAGATCGCACTTTAGTAATACCGACTGATGAACCTAAATTAGCAGGTTTGACAAAACAAGGATAATCTACTGTTGCCTCAATTTCGTCACAAAGTTTGGGGAAAACGCAGGGATTAGACCAAATTTGCGATCGAGTGACTGCTACGTATTTTACCTGAGGTAGACCAGCTTGAGCAAAAGCGTTTTTCATAGCAATTTTATCCATTCCCAAGGCTGAACCTAAAACCCCAGAACCGACAAAAGGTAATTGCATTAATTTTAGTAAACCTTGTACTGTTCCATCTTCTCCGTTAGGACCATGAAGAACGGGAAACCAAACATCAATTTCAGATATCTTTTGATTTTGACTAGCTTGAGTTAAGTGGGAAAAACCCTTAACTAAGGATGAGCTTTCCTGATTACTAGTGGATGATGACAGAGAAGTTGCATCATTCGAGCTTAATTGTAATGCTTCTCCTGTGGTTAATACTTGTTGTGCGATTTCTCCTGGTCGCCAAGAGCCATGCTTATCTATATAAACTGGTAAGATTTCATACTTGCTAGTATTTTCTTCTTGATTTAAAGCAGAAGCGATCGCT
>JBFRWE010000199.1:0-4683 GCA_051439345.1 Xenococcaceae cyanobacterium | reverse complement strand
TGATCTATCCCTTTGAATCTCCATACTTGCCAAGCTTTCGGATCTATCTCTGGGGAAAGTACATCGGTGCCACGGGTCATATATTCTACAGCTACTTTGGGTTTAGCTTCATATATAGATAAAGAGTTGGAAACGAATAGATATATGTCAACCCATTTAGGATCTAAGCGCGTTATAATATCAAAGTAATCTTCACTTAGAGAAAAACCTGTTTCATTTCTAGCTGCATCATCCCCGAAATATTGGAGAAATTGGAGAAATACCCAATCTGCAATTAAGTTATCAAATCCAAAAGTGGGAGATACTTTTAATAGGTTTAGCTTTAGAGCTTCTTTTTGTTCAGCTAATACTGCATCTGTTGAGTCTAAAACAATTTTCTCTTTTAACGGAGAACCTTTTGGTGGCCAGAATACTTGTAAGCTGATTATACCTGCTAAAGCTGCAATGGGAACTGCTAGATTTACTAATGAACCTAGCAAATTTGGGGTTTTGGCTTTGCTTTCCACAATTTCTGATATCTATAAAACTAAAAAATTTTTGATTTTTAAACAACTATTTTAGCTGAAATTTTCTTTTAGTCTCCTTAGTATTTTATGAGGCGCGATCGCTCCTTTCAATTAACTCAAGATTTGGGCAATGTAGTAGCAAATTTTATCAGACTGACTCTTCCTGAGATGATTCTCAAAAGTTATGAAGATATTGAAAGAAATCTTGCATTACTACTGTGGGTCATCTTTTTTTCATGTTAGAATATTGACTAGACTCCCTATATGGATTCATCCCAATACCAACAGAGTCAATCGTGTGGGACTTTAGAAAAAAGAGCTTTGAACCTCGCTTTTCCCTAAAATTTTTCTGATAGTGCATTTCTTAATAACTATAGATACAATAGATACAATTACCAATATCTTCAGCCAATATCCTAGTATATTAGGTTTCCTTAAATAAAAACTATCCTTATATCATAAAATATTGGGAAAGTCAAGTGAATAAATGTCCAACTACCAAAAAAAATAAATGAACTCAGCTTCAAAAAACCTTTCTTTTATTCAAAATATATTATATAGTGGAGCGCTCGCCACAACAGCAGCATTATCTATATTAGCCCCTAGCTTGAGTAAGCCTGCTGAGGCAAATTTAGAAAATAGTCCCAAAGTAGTTTTGGACGAAGCATGGCAAATTGTTAACCGCGAGTATGTTGATGGTAGCTTTAATCATACAGATTGGCAAGCTACCAGGAAAAGTTTATTAGAGAAAAACTATACCTCCCAGGAACAAGCTTACGAAGCATTACGCGAAGCTCTAGACAAACTAAATGACCCTTATACTCGTTTCCTAGACCCAGAACAGTTTAAAGCTCTAACTAATCAAACAGCAGGGGAAATGTCTGGAGTAGGAATGCAACTAAAGCAGGAAGAGCTTACTAAGGCGATCGCCGTGGTAGATGTTGTGGAAAACTCTCCAGCGATGAAGGGAGGTTTATTACCAGGAGACCAAATTAAAGAAATTGATGGTAAATCTACTTCTGGTTTAAGTGTATCAGCAGCAGCTAAACTGATTCGTGGTGACGTGGGGACAAAAGTAGTGCTGCGAATCATTCGCCCTGGAGATCAAGAGTTTAATGTGACTTTGACAAGGGCAAGAATTGAATTACAAGCAGTTCGTTACGACCTCAAGCGAGAAGGAAACCAGCGTATTGGGTATATCCGTTTACAAGAATTTAGCGCCCATGCTGGAGAACAGATGGAAAGAGCAATAGAAGATTTGGATAATCAAAATCCTGATGGTTATGTTTTAGACTTGCGAGGCAACCCAGGGGGTTTATTGCGTATTAGTATAGATATTGCTCGGATGTGGATGGATAAAGGTGCTATTGTCAGTACAGTCAACCGAGATGGAGATAGACAAGAATTGCGGGCAAACCGTTCAGCTTTGACTGATAAACCGACAGTGGTGTTGGTAGATGGTGACTCTGCGAGTGCTAGTGAAATTCTGGCAGGAGCGCTTAAAGATAATGGTCGTGCTGTAATTATGGGAGACCAAACTTTTGGAAAAGCTTTGGTACAGTCGGTACATTCTTTGTCAGATGGTTCTGGTTTGGCAGTAACTATTGCTCACTACTATACTCCTAAAGGAACTGATATTAGTAAAAAAGGTGTTACTCCTGATGTGGTTCTCAATTTGACAGATTCTCAAAAACGAAGGTTATATCGGAAACCAGAAGCGATCGCTACTAAATCAGATCCCTATTATGCTCAAGCTGTTAATCTTTTGAAAAATAAAGTATTGTTACGTCCTTTAGTATTAAAGGAACAAGAAAATTAAAGTGAAGAGTGTTGATTTGATTTTAGTAGGACTTACCGAAAGAAACCTGGTTTTTGGGTGACTTTCGGTAAGTCCTGTTTAGGTTACTCACGGCGTTATCTGATTCAACTTTAACTTTTACGAAGTTGCAAAACTAAGTGAACTAATTCTGGTAAAATTAATTTTTCTACAGCTAGCTTGACTGCATTAGTAGAACCAGGGAGTGAAAATACTAATTTACCTTGATAAGTACCAGCAACAGCACGAGAGGCGATCGCCCTGGAACCAATTTCTTGATAACTCAGCCACCGAAATAATTCCCCAAAACCGGGTAAAGTTTTTTCTAATAAATTTTCAATGGCATCATAAGTAGTATCTCTGGGAGCTATTCCTGTTCCGCCGTTAAAAATTACAGAATCTATATCCTCTCGCTGAGATAGAGATTCCATTTGTGCGACTACTGCCAATTTTTCATCTTTAATAATCATGTATGCTGTTACAGAATGACCAGCACTGCTGAGAATTTCCTGAAGTAACTGACCACTTTTATCTGTTTCTTTTGTGCGGGTATCACTAACAGTAATCACAGCACAACGGACAGTAATATCTAGAGGAGTAGGATGAGGAATTTGTCTATCCATATCTGTGTCTATCCTATCAATCGTTAGGGTTTGCGCTCAAAAGTCTTTTTGTTGAAGTAGGGAGTAGGGAGTAGGGAGTAGGGAGTAGTTAAGAGTCAGGAGAAATGGGAGCTATAGAGAAGGTGGTCAAAAGAATCCTCCCTTGATTTTTCTGCCTCGCGTTACCCCAAAATGCTTACTTTTTCAGCTCGCTTCAACCGAAAAGCTGGCACTTTTTCAGGGCTTAAAAGAGCTAATACCTTTATCTGTCAAAGCTTTTAGAATTAATCAGCAAGCCCTAGTTAGAATAATTATTAGGGATATTCTGATGGCTTGAAAAATGAATTTCTTACCATTAGAGGATAGTATAGTAAAGTGTCAAGACTTTAGACTACGAACAAGATTTAACAAATTCCCAAGTAAAAGGATTCTCCTCTTTGTCTTCTTTTGCTGTTAAAAAAGAAGACTCAAATGGGGCCATCACATTACCATTACGACCATTAGTGATGTAAACCTCCTCATTATATTGAATCGGTTCTGTTTTACTTAAATCGGAGGATCGTTCGATCAACCATTGAGTGCTACCACTTTGATCCTTGGTGCCATCACCGTAATCAGTCCAGTAGTAAAGACGGTCTCTGTCTATAAACTTTCCCAGCAGATCGCGAGTCAACCTATCCTCATCCCAATTTTCTTTATCTATAGTCTGAAGACTAATATAGTCATTTTCAAGTATATTACCGAAAATACGGACTTTAAACCTTCCAGCCATTGAGGAATCCAATGTTGTTATCGGGTATTCATATTTTCCTGAGTCAGACTTTCCAATATAGATATACATATCCTTGCCATCTTTCTTCTGCTGACTTCTTAAGAAAACGACATCACCACCTTTAATGTTACCAGTATTTTCACACTCGGCTGCCAGAGGAGAACGCTCAGTTGTCAAGAAAACCAAGAACATCATCAAAGCGACAAAAGAAAGCACTACAATGGTTTTTTTTAGCTGGAATATCTGCCTTGCTAAGTTTGTTGAGCTAAGTAAAAAAGCAACAGACATAAACTGCTTCTCCTGAATAAAACTAAACAAAAAGTAGGCAAATTAAAAGGTTGACAACACAGACTCAAACATAATATAGAATTAGAAACGATATTAAAGCTATTAATTCTGACTCTTTTAAGTCGCCAATCAGACGGCTCCCCTAGCTGAGTTCTAATATCAAGTCTCATTAATTAACCATAATAAAAATCTTCTTCTCTCTCAAGATAATATTTTTCGCTCTTTCTCCTTGTTCTCTACTCCCTACTCCCTAAATTTTTTATTGTGGTTATTCAAACAGACATGATATTACTCCTACCTAATAGACCTCTCCGGAAAAGAGGGAGTAGGGAGTAGGGGGAAAGAATTAATGATTTCTGCGTATGGGATTGATTTGATTTTTAATTATCACGCCTATGTCTAATAAATAAGTTAGCTATTTGTAGAAAACATTTATCAAATTGGTATAATAAACGTTGTACATAAATATAGTCATATATAGTTAAGTATAGTCTTTTGTCTCCAGAAATTTGGGCGGCTCCATTCGATCATCTAACCTTTGTCAGTTATAATAGAAAATTAAAGAGCCTCAAGAGTCAACGATCTGAGTTCAATAGGGTGAAATTCCTGGACTGACACGCTACCTCTAGACACATAAGAACCTATGTCCAAGCCTCTGTATTATGACCAAGCAGAAATTGAATCAGGGAGATAATTAAA
>JBFRWE010000198.1:0-2722 GCA_051439345.1 Xenococcaceae cyanobacterium | reverse complement strand
CCACCGCAGCCGTAAACGCCCAAATGGTAGTAGAAATCGGACAAATTTATGGTTGTGAGTTAAATATGGAAAGAGGCAAAGACTTGGCTTTATCTTTGGGCAAAACTTTAGTTAGCTTAGGAGTAGTAAAAGGTGTAGCCGATCTTTTGGGTAGAGCCTTACAATTCCATTTTGCTACTTATATAATCGGTAAAGCAATTCAAGCCGTTTCTGCAGCCTATCTTACTCGCATTGCTGGAAAAAGTTTTGTTGAATATTTCCGTCAGGATCAAGATTGGGGAGATGGTGGTATCACAGAAGTAGTGCAGCGACAATTCCAACTCAGTCGCCGAGATGAATTTGTCAAAGCCTTCGTCAAAGATGCGATCGCTAAAGTTGTTAAACCCATAGCAGACACCTGGGAAGATGAAACAGAGGGAGACTTTGAATCAAAAGCCGAAGATGATTGGTAATATCATAGCTAGGAGTTCAGGAGTTCAGAAGTCAAAACTTATAACTTGCTACTCACTACTTGCTACTTTCTACTTCCTACTCACTACTTTCTACTTCCCCTCTACATTCCCAATGACTAATCTACTTTCCCCTTCATCAACTTGGCGTTTAATTCCTCTAATTGAGGCTTCTGGAGAAATACAGATGGCGATCGATACTTGGTTACTAGAGCAACACCGTCAAGGAAATCATCCTCCTACATTACGGTTTTATACTTGGAATCCCCCTGCAATTTCTCTCGGCTATCACCAAAAAGAATATCCCTCCAACTGGCAAAAATACCCTTTAGATATAATCCGTCGTCCGACAGGAGGACAAGCAGTATTACACCAAGGCGATTTAACTTATGCTGTAGTCACATCAGCCCAAAGAGGAAAGCGTTTAGAGGCTTATCAACAAATCTGTCAATTTTTGATTGAAGGTTGGCGATCGCTTGGTGTAGACTTGCATTATGGTAATGCAACCAAGGAATATATCCACAATCCCAACTGTTTTGCTACCGCAACTAATGCCGATCTGATTACAGCCACAGGAGAAAAAGCGATCGGTTCTGCTCAACTGCGTCGAGGCAAGGCAATATTACAGCATGGTTCGATGATGCTCTCGACTAGTAAAGATTTGTTTACTGAAATTTTTGCTCAATCTGCTCCTGGCAACCTGTTAGATTTAATTATCATACCAGAAGATCGGGCGATCGCGACTATTGTAGATTCTTTGACGCAAGCAGCCAGTAATTGTTTTAACATTGAATTCCAAGAGCAGCCTTTATCTAAAATAGAGTGGCAAGATATTGTTACGAATTCCGTCTTGCTGACATACTAATATTATTAACGTTAATTAAATCAATTACGATATTATGAGCGTAGTTAGCCAAGTCATTCTTAGAGCAGATGATGAACTCCGCTATCCCAGTAGCGGTGAATTAGAGGGAATCAAAAAGTTTTTAACAACTGGTGAACAAAGAGTACGCATTGCGGAAACTCTTGCCGAAAATGAAAAGAAAATCGTAGATAAGGCGAGTCGGGAGTTATTCAAAATACACCCAGAATATCGCTCTCCAGGTGGTAACGCCTATGGACAAAAACAGTATAATCAATGCCTACGGGATTTAGGTTGGTATATACGTCTAGTCACCTATGGTGTTTTGGCTGGAGACAAAGAACCCATCGAAAATAGTGGTTTGATTGGTGTTAGGGAAATGTATAACTCCCTTAATGTTCCTGTTCCCGGCATGGTAGATTCAATTAAATGTCTCAAGAAGGCTTCTTTGGATCTGCTTACTAAAGATGATGCAGAGCAAGCAGCACCTTACTTTGACTACATTATCCAATCTATGTCCTAATTAAAATTAACGACATAGGTGTTAAATTAAACAAATCTATTTTGGTAATGGGTAATTAGTGATTGGTAGTAATTATCAGTTATTAATTATCCATTACCAATTGTAGATATGACGAGAAGTAACAAATTTTTATATCAGGCTGGATAAATCTCGATTAAGTCAAGTAACAATCTAAGAAATTTTGATAAGCTAGTTTTAACTTCTGACTTCTATTTTCAAGACCATTTTAACAAGTATTAATGTTGTGGTTAAAAAAATTCCCTGGTTATCTCTTAGCCTATTAATTATTGCCTATGGAGCATTTGGCTGGATATATGCTTCTTGGGCAGTTCAGATTGTTGACCAAGGAAAATTATTTTACTGGGTATTAGAAAAAAATATTATTACTACCCTAGTATATGGATTGGGAATTTCTGTAATTTTATTGATAGCTTTAGCCTTTACTACTCCGATCGCTTTGATGACTATAGGTGTGGGTAAGTGGTTAAAATCAGATTCCGCAGCCTTTATGTCTATTATTCTAAGTGCTATGGCTTTTGCTTTAATCATTCAGTGGCTTGATTTATTTGCCAAATTTTTTGTTTTACTAGCTTCTGCTATGCTTGCCAGATTAGATTTAAGAACTCTCGGTTTAAACACTTGGGTATCTTTAATAACTATTGGCTGCTTTTGTTCATTAGGATTCGGCAGTGGAATATTAGCTTATATTTTTTATACCTAATGTAAATTAGGAAAAAGTAGGAAGCAATTAGCAATCTTCTCGTAATTGCTCAATAACCGCTGAGGGCGAGCGAGAATGAAAGGCGAGGGATGATATCAAGTAGGGGCAGGGGATGAAGCTCTGGCTCTAATCACATCTGGAAGATATGGAACCGTTTGAGCGTCAGT
>JBFRWE010000197.1:0-17284 GCA_051439345.1 Xenococcaceae cyanobacterium | reverse complement strand
TGACGCACTGCGAATAAAGCAGAGTTATAAAGGCTGTTAGATTGATGAGATAGCCAAAGTAAACAAGCTTCTGCTTCATCCCCAATCTTGCCAGTTAAGAGTATTTTTTGAGTTTTGTATTGATAGTCCATGTATATAATCATAGTTGTAAATACTATTTTTAAATATAAAATTATGGCTAAATTATCCCCAAAAGACGTGGCAGGTTCACCTGAATTAAATTCAGGTGCTTGCCTGCCACCGCATTCCGCGTATGAATATAGGCACGAAAAAGGTTCAGTTTCATCCCTCAATTACCACTTTGTGTTTTGTCCTAAAAGAAGAAAATCAGTGTTAGTTGACGGGGTGTCTAAAAGACTACAAGAAATCATATTTGTAGTTAGTAGTTAGTAGTTAGTTTTAATCCTGAACTCCTGTACGGACGTTCCCTGGAATGTCCCTCCTGAACTCCTCTAATAACGATATTCTATTCTTACTTGTTTAACTATTACTTCATCTCCTTCTAGAAAAACATCTCGATGGACTTCTGTTAAACCAAATTGTTGAAATTGAGATAATTCTTGTGCTGATAATGCCCAAGGAGGGCCATCGGGTTCGGTATTATCGTCTCGCAAACGAGTAATTACCAACATAGTGCCTTGTTTGGATACTAGATTAGCGCAATCAAAAATCTACTTAAAGTTGGGTAAACTTATGCAGACGTAAGGCCAAGCGCACGGGCATTACTAGGTATTATTGGAGTATGCCTACTTTTGCCTAATATCTTCCTTTTCTCGGAAGAACTCTGGATATTAGGCTTGACCCCAAACCTGACTCTCACATTAAAGAAACTATGCCGATGGCAACCCTTCAGTAACTTTGATGTCGTTGCCCAATAATGCCATACGTGCTTATTACAATCCACTGGATGAAAAAAGGCGTTAAGGCATCTAGGCAAACGCTCAGAGAATCGAAAACTGCGACGGGCGAGTACTAATGCGGCGGCACGACCGCTATTTAATCCGTAAAGCCCCATAAACTTAATCATTCCAATCAAACTCGAATAAGCAGGATTAACTTCGATCGTTTGAATAGCGGATAATCTAGCCTTGGAATGAACTAAGTCGGCCAACTTGGAATAAGCAAATTGAGATAACATTCTGGCGTAGCGTTTACTATGTTCTCTCAGTCTATTTTTCTTGCTTCTGAAATCTAATTTTTCTATTACTATCGGACATTCTTTTTCTACTGCAAGCTCAATTACTTGCCCAATAGCCTGAGATAAAATATGTGTGGTTTGACCTGATGATTTATTTTCTAAGTCAATATTAATTTGTCCGTGTTGCTTAAGATTGCCTTCACTGTCGCAATAAGCCCAGGCAATACTTTTGACATTTAAATCGATACCGATTGCTCCATTCTTTTTGTTCGAGATAGTTGGTATGTCTGGCAGTTCAACTGTCGTGTGCAAATACCACTTATTATTTCGCCTAACAAAACGATGAGTTACAGCTTTTTCAGTTCCATGACGATACTCTTTCCCTCGCTTGTGCTTGGTTGGAGTTAAAGCAATATCAATAAATTCTTGCCCGTATCTGAACTTAATGCCATCACATTGAATGTAAGCCTCAAATTTTTTTAACAAGCAAGGAGGTGTAGTTATCTTTAGTTTCCCATCTTTGCTTAATCTACATAATTGATTTCCAGTCGAGTAAGTTTTTGCTCCAACCATCATAAAGCTAGAAGCTCTGGCTGCTCTCCAATCTGCTAACCACTCATCATGATTTGAATAACCATTTTTTTCTAGGTGATATTGAGCTTTAAATAGCTTTTTAGTGCCAAAACATAAGCTAATGCCTTTCTCCTCCAAGGCTTTTAGTTTGTGTTGTTTGACAATTAGTCTGCGCTTTTTCTGGTGAATAAAGAATCTATCTTTTTCGTCTAAATTTTTCTTCTTCAAACGCTTCTTAATTGCTGATTGAATACTCTTGATAGTCGATTTTAAATCTTTAACTTGAGTTTTTCTTAGTTCTTTGATGCTTTTATGTTTTCCTTTTAAATTGTGGTATACGTTTCTAACTGTAGTGCTATCAACTTGATATTTAGATTGAAGTGATTTTTCAATAATGCCAATCTTTTCGCCACCCATCAAACAAGAGTGCATATCTCGCTCTATCTGGCTATAAAGCGTAGCCATTGAATCCAAGAACGGGTAAATATTGTGAGGCAATAATGTTTGGTAAGTAGGCATACTCTATTTTAAAACGAGTGAAACCTATGCAATATAAAGTTTTGCCCATTAAATAAGTAGCTTTGCTGATCTTTAACTAAGTTTGCCTAAATATCCAATGTGCAGCTACGCTCCGATCAGGCGTAAGCCTGGCACTGCGTGATCGCGCTAATAAATCGATTCTGAATTTTTCTTTAGGTTAATTTACAAAAAAAAGTGGTTTTAAACGTTGTTATGTCCCGAATTGGTCACTATTTTAGATTATCTTAAACTTTATAGTTAAACAGTCAAGAGAAATGAAAGTGACGAGAGCTACAGGTCTAAACTAGATAGTAATGGACTTATACGCTTTCTAACAAGGTTCATAAACACCATTTGAGTTTTAATTTTCATTCTCATTGCTCTCTAATCCTTTCTTAATCGGCTTACTGCTAATCAACCTACTTCCCTTATGTAAAGGGAAGTTTTTGTTTTTTTCGACAAGATTATTTTCAGGCTACGCTTAAAAGACTATAAATAATTTCTCAAATTTTGAGGGAGGAAGAGATTATGATACGGGGAGAAGTATGTCTTAGGTGAGATTAACATATATGTTATGAGTCAAGTTATTGCTACATTTTATAAATTTGTTCATTTAGAGGACTGCATTAAGCTGAAACAACCCCTGATAGAATACTGTAAACAACAAGATATTAAGGGAACTATCCTACTAGCAACAGAAGGCATTAATGGTTCGATCGCTGGAGATAGAAACAGTATTGATGCTATTTTAGCCTGGTTACGAACAGATCCTCGTCTAGCAGACTTGGACCATAAAGAATCTTGGGCTGAATCGCAACCTTTCAAGCGCATAAAGGTCAAAATCAAACAAGAAATTGTTAGTTTAGGCAAGCCTGATATCAATCCTAGTCAACAAGTAGGTACATACATTAAGCCATCAGACTGGAATCAAATAATTGCCGATCCGGAAACTGTAGTTATTGATACTCGCAATCAATATGAAGTTGATATCGGTACTTTCAAAGGAGCAGTTAATCCGCAAACAGAATCATTTCGTCAATTTACTACCTATGTAGCTCAAAATTTAGACCCCCAACAACATCAAAAAGTAGCTATGTTTTGTACAGGGGGAATTCGTTGTGAAAAAGCCTCATCTTATTTGTTAAATCAAGGATTTAAAGAGGTATATCATCTTAAAGGAGGCATTCTCAAATATCTAGAAGAAATACCTGCCGAAGAAAGTTTATGGCAAGGAGAATGTTTTGTCTTTGATGAGCGAGTCACAGTTAAACAAGGATTAGCTCCAGGTAGCTATAATCTTTGCTATGCTTGTGGTCATCCTCTTTCCCCCGCAGATTTAACTTCGCCTTATTATGAGGAAGATATTTCCTGTCCTCACTGCTATGAGCAACTTACTCCCGAAAAGAAAGCTCGTCAGTTAGACAAAAAAAGACAACGAAAACAGCAAAAAGAGTCAAATTATAGGAAATGTCAATAGTTATTGGTCATTTGTTATTGGCGATTGGTCATTAGAAATTACTACTAACTACTCACTACTGTACAGACGTAACATATTACGTCTCTAACTACTCACTACTCATCTCAACCATCAAGCATTCGTAGCAACCATAAATAGAATATGAATAACAACGAATCTTTGCTTCCTTTAAAAACTGCGGTAATGACTATCTCTGATACGCGAAGCTCTGCTGACGATAAATCTGGCCAAATATTGGTTGATAACTTAAATGCAGCAGGTCATTACCTAGCAGAAAAAGTAATTGTTCCTGACAACATTTACAAAATTCGTGAAGTTATATCTCGCTGGATTGCTGATGAATCTATCCAGGTAATTTTAACCACTGGTGGTACAGGAGTTACAGGAAGAGACGGCACTCCAGAGGCAATTAAACCTCTGTTAGACAAAGAAATTGAGGGATTTGGCGAAATATTTCGGATGATTTCCTATCAGGAGATCAAAACATCGACTATTCAGTCTCGCTGTTTAGCTGGTGTTGCCAACGGGACTTATATCTTTTGTTTGCCTGGTTCTTCTGGTGCTTGTCAAACAGGATGGAGCATTATTAAAGACCAACTCGATTCCCGCAATCGTCCTTGTAATTTAGCTCAATTAATTCCTAGATTAACTGAGGTCTAAATCTTGTTTTGGATTTAGTGCTAGTACTCCCACTACAATAAATAGAAAATTGCAAGACATTTAAGGAGTCTTTGGCTTATTATCTCGTCTCAGAGAAGGAAGAGTCAAAGAAGGACAAATTTCTGGATCGTACTCAAAGTTAACCGTTACACGATAAGGTTTAAGTCTCTCCGTATCATTCTTTAATTCACGGTTGGAAATATCTTTACTTGCCTGCTGATTAAAAATAGGATATTCAGCACCCTTGATTAACTCCAAATTAGTAACTTTGCCTTGAATATCTACTAAAACACCATAAACACTTGTCCCTTTTAAACGTCTGATACAAGCATCTCTAGGATAGGTTCCTTGAAAAGTCAATTCTTCTGGTTCAACTTCTTTTATGGCACTTAACCAAGCCACATAATTTTTTCTGGCTTCTTCATTGGTAGTTGCAGATGTATTTTTGCGTAGACTACTGCTTAAATCGCGAACTTCTTGATTTAATTTTTGTTGACGTTGGGCAGCGATTTGAGTAGGAGATAGTTTAGGTTTCGGTTCGACAGGGGGAGTAGGTGGTTTCTTCTCTTCAGGTTTTTTCGCTTCTGGTAGTGTAGGTTGTTTAGGTGTAGGTGCTTTGGCAGTAGAAGGAGATGGGGGTTGATCTGAAGAAGCTACTGGTGCGGAAGGAACGGGAGGGGGTAAGGGTAAAGAAGAAGCATCGCCAATGGGCGGTAAGGCAATATCTGTACTAGGTAGAGGTGGTAAAGAAGGTAAAGGTGGTGCTATAGATGGTATAGGAATCTGTGAGGGAGGTAAATTAGGTACAGCTAAACTCGGTGGTGGGGGTAAAGCAACTGGAGGTAAATCGTTAAAAAGATTGGGATTTTGGGGAATAGAAGGAGATAACGCAAAGGGAGGAGGAGTATCAGCAAGAGGAGTTTGATTTAATTCGGGTATGTTTAACTCAGGAGTTAAGTTAGGTAGACGACTTTGCTCTTGAGGAGTTAATTCAATAGTGGGTACAGTCTCTCTAATATTTATATTTTTCTTGTCTTCGATCGCCAATTTAGGAAAACCGTATTTTAATAGGAATAGGTGAATTGCTAAAGAGATAAAAATAGCTATTTGAGTTGGTCTAATTAGTTTATTAGGTGAATTATTTATATTTGACTTAGAAGACATAATAGTAAAAATAAACTAACTTTTATTAGTTGTTGAATATCTATTATAGATTTAAGTAGCTGAAGGCAATGAAGGCAATTAAATATAAGCTAGAAATGTTTTATTTCTCCCTCTGCTTTCTCTGCTTCCTCCGCCCCTTCTACTTCCATTTTAAACTTGATTACCCCTATCTAATACTAAATCCGATTATCAAAGTATACTTTGATAAATTTGGCTAAAATCTTGCTGACGACTGATATCACTACTTCTGACTTGACTAGCCGTTAAGTATTCTATCTAAACTGGATTTAGTATAATAACTCTCATCTTAGTTAATTTCTAATTTGTACTGGCATTACTAAATAAGTCATTTGTAGCCCTCCAAGAGGAGTAAAAATGACTGGTTGATTCCATTCATTTAATTGCATTTTAATCTGTTCTGCTGGCAGAGCTTTTAGTCCATCCATTAAATACTTAATATTGAAAGCAATATCTAAGTTTCCCCCTGTAATTTCTGCGGGTAAAGACTCTTGGGCATTGCCTACATCTTTCGCATCAACGGAGAGAAACAATTGTCCTAGTTCACTATCTAAACTAAATTTAACAATATTATTTTTTTGCGCTAGTACTGCTACTAATTCTAGACTGCTAATCAATCTTTTCCGTTCCACAGTCATCTGACGAATAAATTGGCTAGGAATTAATTGTTGGTAAGCTGGGTAAGCACCTGTGAGTCGAAGACAAGTTAAACGCTGATTTTTTAATTCAAATACTATTTGCGTATCATCAAAATGAAACTGGATTTGATCTTCTGATTTGGCACTTGTCAACATTTTTTCCAGTTCTCGTAAGGCTCTAGCGGGAATGGTAAGGGTAAAATCGGCGAGATTGTTAGTAGTTTCTTTGGGTGTAGGATTATCAATATCCTCTGCTGAATTTTCTAAAATAGTTTTCACTACTGCCAAGCGATGACTATCTGTAGCTGCAAATTCAAGACTGTCATATTCTCCATCAGAGAAGGCTTTGAGATGTATACCTGTGAGTATCTGTTTGGATAATTCTGTACTAGCAGCAAAGAGACATCCTCCTAATCCTGCGCCAAAAGCAGAGACTGGCAAGCTAATAGTTTCTGTTGTCTCAATCACTGGTAATTCAGGGAATTCTGCTGCATCTATCCCTCTTAACTGAAATTTTCCCGAAGCTGAACTGAGAGTAGCTAAGATGCTTTCTTCACTTGTTTCTTGTTCTACGCAAGCAAGAGTAATTTCCATCTCTGGTAAACGAGAGACAATATCGTTAAATAATTTAGCAGGTAAAGTAATTTTGCCTCCTTCGACAACTTCTGCATTAAAGTTGGTACAAATGGCTAAATTACCATCAAAACCCGTTAAACTTACTGCCTGTGTTTCTTCTTCGGCCACTAACAGTACGTTTCCTAGTACAATTCTTTCAGGACGGGAGGGAACTGCACGACTAGCTAGAGATAGATGAGTGCTGAGATCGCTTTGGCTACAAATTATTTTCATAGGGAAGAGGTAATTAGTTTAGTTAGAATGTTAAATAAAATACCTAATTAGATTGTAAGAATAGCTTTTAATATCTATAATCTCAAGAACGGGTTTTAAGCTTTGGACAGATCAATAGTACTATAAAAAACCCTTGACTTTTGTGGAAAAGTTGTGGAAAAGTATGGCTATTTTTCCACAGGTTGTCAAAAAACAGTAAGGGCGAACACAATTATTGAATATTAGCTTTGAGATAAATTTCTACTAACAAAGTTAATTCGATCGCTCAACTGAGATAAAGTTTGACTCAGTTCACGGTCTTTTGCTTGCTGTTTCGTAATTTTTTCACAACTATACATCACGGTAGTATGGTCTTTACCGCCAAATTCTTCACCAATACGAGGTAAACTAAGGTCAGTATGTTGACGCATTAGATACATCCCAATTTGTCTGGCCGTACTAATTTCCCTGCGACGAGAATTGCCTTTAAGATCTTCAAGGGAAATTTTATAGGTTTCAACAATCACATTTAAGATGATTTCTGGTGAAGCAGAAACTCTTTCCACAGGAGGGTTGAGTACTGGAGCAATATTTTCCACCGTCATGGGTAAACCAGAAATAGAGATATAAGCGATCGATCTGGTTAATGCTCCTTCTAACTCCCGAATATTAGAAGTGTAGTTACTGGCAATATATTCGATTACTTCCCTGGGGAGGCGCATATTTTCGTATTCAGCCTTTTTCTGTAAAATTGCCATGCGCGTTTCTAAATCTGGGACTTGAATATCTGCAATTAAACCCATAGAAAAACGAGAACTAAGCCTTGCTTGGAGACGGGGAATTAAATTAGGTGGGCGATCGCTAGCTAAAACTACTTGCTTACCTGCTTCGTGGAGAGTATTAAAGGTGTGGAAAAATTCCTCTTGGGTATACTCTTTCCCCTCAATAAACTGAATATCATCTACTAACAAAATATCTGCGGTGCGATAATGAGCGCGAAAGCTTTCCATATTATCATTACGAATAGCAGCAATCAAATCATTAGTAAACTGCTCTGTCGAAACATAAAATATCTTGGCATCTAGATTAATTTCCAAATAATAATGCCCGATCGCTTGCATTAGATGAGTTTTGCCTAAACCAACCCCACCACAGAGAAATAAAGGATTAAAATCTCTGCCTGGAGATTCTGCCACTGCTAGAGAAGCAGCATGTGCCATGCGGTTGGTTGGACCAACTACAAAACGATAAAAAGTATAACGAGGATTTAATTTAGTAGGTTTAAGAGAATTATGAGCAGAGGTTTCTTCTGGGGGACTATCTAGAGAAGAAACCACATTGCTATCCCCAATAAAGGTAATATTATCTTCTTGAGTAACTTTGAGTTGAATCTCAAGGGGTTTACCCACAATTTCTTGCACTACATCAGCGATAGTTCTCAGATAATATTTTTGTAAATGATTAAAAACAAAAGCATTAGGAGTACGGATGACTAGACAATCATCTCTCAACTCTTCAGCCCTAGCTGTTTGAATCCAAGTCTCAAAAGTGGGACGACTCAATTGCAATTGTAGACGCTCCAAGACTTGATTCCAAAGTTGTTGTTGAGAGATTTTCACGAGGTTATTAATTTTTTTTAGTGATTGAAGAATTTTATCAGTTGAGTAACATAAAGAGTAAGTTCACCCGAACTATATTTATATTTACCTAATGCGATCGGCGTAAGCTGGCACTGCACGGTCTGCGGAGCATATCCTTCAGGAGCGCACTAGGTAAATTGATTTCCCTAGCTAAACTTTTCTTTATTTTTATGAATAAACTCGAAATTATTCAATTAGGTCATCCTATACTGCGCTCCCAAGCTCAACCTGTAGAAAATTTTACAGATAAGCAACTACAACAGCTAATTGATTATCTCATCGAGACTGCTACTGCTGCTAATGGAGTTGGTATTGCTGCTCCCCAAGTATCTCAATCTTATCGTTTATTTATTATTGCTTCTCGTCCTAGCCCTCGTTATCCTCATGCACCAACCATGAAACCAAAAGCAATGATTAACCCCAAAATTATTGCTCATAGTGACGAGAAGAGCAAAGATTGGGAAGGTTGTTTAAGTGTGCCTGGGCTCAGAGGAAAAATTTCTCGATATCGCACTATTGAGGTAGAGTATTGTAACCGTGATGGTCAGCTACAGCAAGAAGTTTTGACAGATTTCGTAGCTCGCATTTTTCAACACGAATTAGATCATCTTAATGGTTTGGTGTTTCTCGATCGTCTTGAGTCTAAAGAAGATTTATTTACAGAAGAAGAATACCAGAGCTTAATTAAAAATTAATTAACTAAAGAAATTATGAAAAACAAAACTCTCAAGCGTCTTTTAACTATCCTGTTTGGTTTAGCATTTCTTGGCTCAACAGTAGTTTTTATGGTTGGTAGCCTTTTTGGTAGTGAACGAACTTCTTCTTCTTCTACACCCTCTCAAAATATCCCTTCTCCCCAAGAAAGATTACTTCTTCAAGCCCGTGGTTATGAGAAAGTCTTAGATAGAGAACCAGAAAATATTACTGCTCTAAGTGGATTGGTAAGAACCCGCTTAGATATGCAAGATTTAGAAGGGGCAATTACTCCTTTAGAAAAACTTATAGAACTAAATCCCCAAAGAGAAGAACTTACTACCTTGCTAGAAACTATTAAACAAGAATTAGCTCAAAAAAAACAGCCTGAGCAAGTAGAAGAAAATAATACCGAGCCATAAAAAATCTATTGATCTATATCTAAATGCAAAACATAAGAACCCAATTGCAGTTTAGCTGACCATAGCTCATATTCTATTTGTAAACTAGTCGGCAGGGGTTGACCTTCTAACTTGAGATAGCGAGTAAAATTGCGTAGGCGCAAAGAGCTATTTTGTTTGGCAGAATTATCATTCAGCCAGTAGCGACTAGTGCCATAAACTCCTTTCTCCCAGAAATGTCGATAACTTGGATTTGCCTGACTCTGCATGGTCATAATTACCCGATAAGGGGAGATTTCTAACCAGAGTAATTCGCTCTGAGGATTATTAACAGCTATGAGTTCATCTTTTTTTTCTCTGATTGAATCTGAAGACCTAGAATATTCTTGATTTAATAATAGATGAAATTTATCTCGATCTTTTTGGTATAGCGATGCTTTGCTCTCGATTATGTGCCAAATAGGTAAATCAGTAGAAAGCACAGAAAGATACACCTTATTACGATTATGCGCCAGCATGGACAAGCTCAATTTTAATCACCATCTCTAAGATATCTCTAATTTTTGAGGAATGAAAAGAATCAAGAAAAAAAGACTTGTCAAAATTAGTTTTTGTCGCTACAATAAATAACTGTTGTCAGCAATCCTCGGTAGCTCAGTGGTAGAGCGGTCGGCTGTTAACCGATTGGTCGTAGGTTCGAATCCCACCCGGGGAGTGAGTCAGAGATAACTTATTCATGGTGTAAGTTAACACTTTGTTTGTCATCGAGTTTTTGCCCTAAGACAAATCGGTTCTTTCAATTTCCACTTACAATTTAAATCTGCTGATTTTACTGTACATATTGGAATCTTAATTACTTTTCAGACATCCTCTTAAGTTTTTTTTCTTATTAAATCCTGTATGGCTTGATTCATGTCAGTTTTACAGCGTAAATATATAGGTATCTTTTCTTATATTTAATTAAAAAGCATTCCGCGATCGAACTAATAAGCAAAAAGGCGATCGCCCTGACGACAAATGTTCTATGCTTCGAGAGGGAACTGAGAAAGGTAATACAAAGGAAGTTTGGTTTGAACAAGTTGAATAATAAAGGTAACATAAGGAATAGATTATGAACGATCAAAATCTACTTGAGCGTATTACTTTTAGTCCCCAAGTGCTTGCAGGTAAACCTATCATTAGGGGTTTAAGAATCTCGGTAGCAATGATATTAGAACTGTTAGCTAAAGGGGCATCAACTGAGGAAATCTTAGAAGACTATCCTGAATTAGACCCAGATGATATACAAGCTGCTCTCTTTTATGCTTATCAGTTAGTGGATAAGGAAGAAGTTACTGCTGCAATTTTACCTGACCATCTCCATTTTATTTGGCAATTACCCCCTGATGATTCTAATTATTCTCAGAGAGTATCGAGATTGAAGGTGTTATTTACTCGCTCTTTAAAAAGGAACAAAAAATTAACATTGAAGGTTTCTGCTTCGCGACGCAAACATAGAGAAAGTGATGTGTGGCAAAGACGTTTTTGGGAACAAACGATTAAAAACGAGGCAGATTTACAACAACATTTGGATTATATTCATTACAATCCTGTCAAGCATGGATTGGTTTCTTGTTTGTGGAGGAAAAACAATTGAAGATTTCAATTTTCAGGGAATTTCCCAAGAGATGGGGGAATAGATCTTTGTTTGGTGGGCAGAACAAAAAGTCCCCCTTGAGATGGAAATATTTAGGGCATAATGCCCACCAACTTTAATCCTATGCCCAATTACCGATGTTCTTAGGGGAATAGGTCTTTTTTATCGAGGTTTGGTGGGCAAATCAATTGTCCTGAAATGTTTTTCTTGTTATGGTTTGATTTTGCCCACCCTACGAGGCGCGATCGCCCTATAATAAATCTTGATTGATCTAATCGATAATGCCCCATTCACGAAGCTTTTCTATTACGATATCAGTCCTATAGGCTAAACCAATATCACCAGTAGCAGGTCGGTTAGCAATAATATTAAGACTTGGCAAATTGGTAACACCAATATCAAAATTTAGTCTAATAGCTGCCATCATACCTATAATTTGATTTCTCCTATTAATTACTGGACCTCCAGAAATACCTTGAGCAAAATCACCACCTATTGCAATTTTTGGGTTGTTAGGATTATAGCTGCGAATCTCTCCTAGTGAAGTACTCCAAGGATCTTCTATGTTGAAAGAATGACCAATAACAGTTACACTCATATTGCGTGATACTCTACCAGAACGTATTTCTAAACTTTGGATATCATCGGGAATACCTGTTACTTTCAAAACTGCTAAATCTAGTTCATCATTAGTATTGGTACTATTGATAATTGTCGCAGGATAACGAGGTCTATCGCTGTCGGGAAGTTCGCTAAAAAATTCTACTTCAATTTTTTTACTCAGGATATGAGATCTATTATCACTGATAACATGACGGTTAGTGACAATCCATACGGTATTAGATTCTTTCTTAACTACCCAACCTGCACCGATATTAACTCCTAGGGCGGAGACTTCGGAAACAATTCTCGCTGTAGAACGCAATACTTTTACTAAAGGTTCCTCTGATTCGCTGGGTAGAAATCGACGATCATCAATTCTTGCTGGCAGGGAAACCAACAACTGTCTCTGTGCTTCTTTGAGATTGTTTTTAGCATCTACATTTTTAGGATTAAATTCGGTAGCTTTGTCATAAGCAGTAATTGCTTCTTCTAATTTTCCCTGTTTTTTCAAGGTATTGCCCTGATTATTGAAATAATCAGACCAAGCTATATGGCGATCATTGAGAGCTATTTGAACCTGATTGCTAAAATTTTGTTGGCTGGGACGAGATCTAAGTATCTTAATTAATTCTTGATAAATAGATTTTACATTATTCTCTGAAAGAATCTTGACAGGAATATTAGGCTCATAGGGATCATATTTACTTTTCTCTAAAAGGTTGAAAGCTTTTTTATAAACTTCTATTGCTTTATCCAGTTTCTTTTGTTTGGAGAATAACTGACCTTGAATGTAGTAAGCTAAAACACCGACTTGTGCTCCTTCGGAAGAGGTATAGAGACGTTTTCGCAACAGTTTCAAACTTTCTGCACTCGCTTCTTGTTCTTTGTTACACAAATTCTGATTAAGGTCTTCACAAGCTGAAGAAATAGAAGCTAGCAGAAATACTTGCTTCAGTTCGTGATCTTTGATTTCATAGGACAGACCTATATATTCTCTAGCTTGAGAAGCTGCTGACCTTAATCCAGTTTGATAAAGTCCTCCGCTCAGTTGAGAAAGTCTATCCACATTTTTTGTTGCTGCTCTGATTTTACTTAGTTGATCTATAGCCACAACTAATACAATAGTTGCAGCTAAACCAGTTAGAATTAAGACTACAGTTCCAAGGCGAATTTGCTTTTGAGCTTTTTGGTAAGCTATGGTCAGAATTTCTTTTTCTTTGTTGGCAATTTCCTCTTCTCTTTCTTGCGCCTTAGAAGCACCTAGAAAATCTCGGTCTTCTCCCCCTAAATTTTTCCCCTTAGTCCAGGCTTCTGCATCTTTTAAGGCTTGTCCTCGTAAGAGTCGAGAAGTGTCTGTTTTTCCCGATTGTAGCCAAGCTCGATAATTTTCCGCGTAGGGGCGTAGCTTTTCTAGCTCTGAATCAAGCCAAGATTCATTAAAGACTTTGGCATAGATCGGATTATAAACTTCAAGTACATTTCCTCGTTTGACAACTAAACCAGATAATTGTAATTCTCTTTCTTCAGCACTATTGTTAAGGGGGACTTGCCCTAGTTTTAAAACTTTTCGGTACAGTTCGAGTAAGTATCCTGCTCTTTGTTCATTACTTAAAAGCCGATTTTGGATGGTTCTTAAATGTTCTTGTTCATCTTGAGTTTCCCAATTGTCAATAATTTGATGCTGAACTAACTTAGTTAGGTCTGGAGTAGGATTATTTTCTTTCAGGACTAAACTACAGAGACGTTGAGTTAAAAAGGGCTGTCCTCCTGTCCAAGCTAAAATAGCGGACATCACCGATTCGGGAGAGGTTACTTTTCCCTTTAATCCTGCGATTAAATTACCTGCTTCCTCTAAGCGAAACCCTTGGAGTTCTATACCAGTACCAATATTGAAAGGAGTTAACTGCTTGTTTTCAATTAGAGCGGCAGGAGTAGCTACTCCTAATAAGCAGAAGGTCACTTGATTAAATAGTGGATTAAGACTGCGCTCGTTATAAAAAGAACGAATCAGAGCAAAGAAATCATCGGTGGAAAAAGGTAGTCCTTTAACGTAATCTATTTCATCGATAAAAATGACTAGCTTTTGATGGGGTAAGAGAGAAGGTAAGAGGAGTTCTTCGATTAATTGGTGTAACTTCTCCATCGGGGCAAGTTCGACCTGTTCTTTCCACCATGATCGCCATTGTTTTTTGACCGAGGGGTCAAAACTCTTGCTCAACCGATTCGCAAAGGAAGTGTACCATTGCTTCTTATCTCCTTGTCCGATGCCTGATAAATCTATGGCAGCACAAAGATAATTTTCTCGTTCTAGTCTTTGTTTGACCCTAACCCAGAGACTAGATTTACCCATCTGCCGAGAGTTTAAAACATAGCAAAACTCTCCCGATTTGAGCTTTTGATATAGTTGCTCGTCGGCTGACCTTTCGACATAGGAAGGGGCATCTGGGGGTAAATTCCCCCCCACTCGATAGTAATCCGTCGTAGTCATCTCAAGAGTCATTCAAAGTTAGTAGTCGTTCACGAAAATATTGACGATAAAGTTGACATCTGGGCTTGACTTGATAACCGACTTTGGTAATTAATCCCATACTATCCAATTTATACAAATAGGTAGGGGCGATCGCTATTGGTTCTGAAGCTTCGACAATGGTTTTAAGCTGTTGCACTAGGTTTGTCTCTTGTTCTAGGGTTGACCAATGATGCTGTAAATGATGAGCATAAATCCCTTCGTCGGTAGCTGCTTTCTTTAAAAGGTCGGTTAAGGTTAGTTTTGGGTTCAGCTTAAAGTTTTTGATGGCTTTATGGACAAGATAGGGATGTCCACCTATCTGTTCTTTCAATTGTTGGACTTGTATTAGTGACCAATTTAATCCATACTTAAGAGCTAATTCGAGAACTTGTTCGTCGTCAAAGTCAGGTAATTTGATTTCTGTCCCTACATTAAACGGGGATTGATGGATATTTAACTTAGGTAAATCTTCCGTCGAGTAAATGACAATCAATCTGAGCTTTGTCCAATTACCTCCTGTGGTTTGAGCAAAGCCCCACCAAGAGCGCAGTAAGCCACAAAAGTCAGTCGCAATCGACTGGAATTGGGGTGCGAATATCCGATCTATATTGTCTATACCTAAGAGCAAAGGAGTCTCTAATCTCTCTAGAATATGCTCCTCAAAATAGTCAGTACAGTTTGTGTTTGGGGTCATTTCTCCCCAATAATCCGCTAAACAATCTGATAATTTGAGGCGTTTACTGACTCTTTGGCAAAACCAACGTAAAAACTGTGAATAGTCAAGGAGCATTGAAGACTCTAACTGGTGTAAATCAATCTGAACCCGTCCATAGTTTTTCGGTTGAACGTACTCAAAAATTTTCTTTAACAATAAACTTTTCCCCATCTTTTGGGGAGCTTTGATTTTCAATAATGCTCCTTCTTGCTCAATTTCCCTAAAACAAGTTTTTTCGATAGGAGGACGAGGGATATAGTAACCCTGATTTTTGAATTTCTCAGGAGGAAGTGCTACTTCAGAAGGAACTACAACTATCTTTCTATCATCATCCCCAGGCTCGTTTAGCTGAGGGTTGCTGGAAGGAGATGAAGACTTTAGTGGAAGGAGTACCTTTACTTTCCGCTAAATCTGGCATGAGAAAATGAGTCCAGACTGTGGTCTGAAGCCAAAAGACCTGTTATTTAGTTGACTCAAGCAGCAAGTGTGGGAGCTAAATCTGGTTGTTTTTGCCGTCGATGAGCAGCGATGCCTTTGGGCAAATGAGCTGTCACGGAATTCTTTTTACGGATTTGCCTATGATTTAGGGCAACTTTGGGAAAATGAGTCCGTGCTAAGCGCCGACGCAAACGTCCAGTAGTCTTTTGGGGACAGCGATCCCAGAAGCCCGTTGGCATGGTCGGTAACACCAAGGCTAGATAACTGAGCACATTGCTCACTAACATGGCTAATTCTGGCAGACGTTGACAACTTTCGGGGGCAAAAACAAACTGGCGGTGTAATCCCAACATCTGTTTGGCGACCAACGGGACCTGCTCAACTGGCCAGCGATCGCGATAGAGACAAAAGATACTCAAGGGTTGTAAGGAAAGATTAGTACCCAAGACCAGGGGATCGGTGTAGAGCGGGTCAAAAAAGACCCAGATGGAGAAAGTTTCAACTGACGGGTCAACTTTGACATTAGAGAGAACTAAATTATGCCAGCTTTGAACGCGAATCGTGCGACCGTCTAGTTCAAAAGAGGTCTCGCCATCTGGCTCGGTTGCTGCCAGGGTTTTCCCTTTTCTTTGGCGAGGCAGAGGTCGCACGAGCTGACCATACTGGGGTCGCCGTCCTTGACCTGAATATTCGGGCAGGCAATTACGACGAGCAGTGCAGTTGGAAGCTAGACGCAAGACATAGCGTTTGACCGAAGCCGACTTGACCTCACTGATATGTGCTCCTGCATCGAAGACCAGAACTTCCTTATCATCGAGATTCTCCCCCACCCAGCTCAAAGCTTTTAACTTGAGTTGTTTTTGGCTGAGGTCACTGGCCTCAGCTCGCAGAATTTTTCGCAGTAATGGTAGGCGTTGACCTGCCAACTGTCCCACTTCCACGACCAAGGCGAAACCAATTCCTTTCACCATCCGATTGGCTAGTCCGTTGAAATACTTGCCCATCCATCCTTTCAGTCGCAACCGCCAAAAGGCTGTTAAATCTACTGCTAGTGGTCGATATCCTTCATAATTATGGACTTGCCATTTTTTTTGTTGGTGCACATAGTCACGCCATGACTGCAACAAATCATCGATACACCAAGCTCCATAACGCATCGCTTGCCAACTGCGCCTTATTTCTTTTGGGGAGAATCCCGACTCTTGCAGAGCAGGAAAAATTGCTCCTCGACTGCCCAGAAATGAGCCATTCAGGATACTCCACATCAGATGGAGCAGTGCCAGATTCGTTCCCACTGGTACACTTTGCACAATAATTTGTAAGGCTTGTAGAGTTTGTTCGATGGCCGTGGGCATATACTTCTCTCTGACAATTTGTTTGACCATCTGCCATTATTAACTAAAATCCTCTCCTGAATCTACTCATCCCTGATTGCTATTTTGTTACTCTCATTTAGCGGAAACTAGAGTTTGTACCAGTAACTATTAAAGTTTGTTTTCTTTCTTTTGGGGACAGTTCTAGATATTGCTTGGCCACTTGGCGCGCTCGCTCTTCTCTATCTTCAATTTCGGTAACGTACCCGTGATTATTCAGTAGTTCTAGGGCTGAAGCCCCATGACCATTGGCAATGAGTT
>JBFRWE010000196.1:0-7896 GCA_051439345.1 Xenococcaceae cyanobacterium | reverse complement strand
TCGTACCAAGGATAGATTAAAAAACTTAAACCACAACCAATATCTAACCAAGCTTGCTTTTTTTTAGGAGTTTTCAATTCCCAAAATTTAGAAGCAACACGGTCTTGGAGACTTCCCAACTGCCACTCATCAAAAATAGAAATACCTTCTACTTCTGGAGGCAGATCGAACTTTTCTTTACGGTATTCACGCTCGAATCTCTCAGTCGTATTGGCAATTGCAATTTGCCAGTCCTCGCCAAAATCTGTTAGGCGAGAGTAGGAAGAGCCTGAATTTTGCCGTTCTCGATCTGATTTGTGCTTTGCCAATGGGTCTGATTCTCGATCGCTTGATTTAAAACTATTCTATTCTTTTTTTCCCTGCCTCTTGCGCCAAATTTTAATAAATTATTCAATTACTTGCTACTTGCTACTCGCTACTTAAATAAAATGAGTGCAAAATTTATTTCTGGCACACAATTTAATTTACTTGCTTTTAACTCTTGCTAAAATAGCTTTGTCCTTGGGTAACAATTAAAATGGCAAGAACTTCAGCTTTACTGCGGGATGGAACAATTCTTAACGATCGCTATCGGATTATTAGACAGATAGGCAGGGGGGGGTTTGGCCGAACTTATTTAGCAGAAGATACCCAACGCTATCGAGAAAAATGTGTCCTCAAAGAATTTGCCCCTCAAGTAGAAAGCGATCGATCTCTACGCAAAGCAGAAGAATTATTTGCCAGAGAAGCAGGTATTCTCTACAAACTCAAACACGACCAAATTCCTCGCTTTGAAGCTTTACTAAAAACGAGAGTAGATGGCAAAGATTGCCTATTTTTAGTTCAAGAATATATCGATGGTGATAGTTATTGGGATTTGCTCAAACGAGGAGGAAAATTTAGTGAGGAAGAGGTGACTAAGCTCTTAGCTGAACTTCTTCCTGTATTAAATTATATTCATCAGGAAAATTTAATTCATCGGGATATATCGCCAGATAATTTAATTAAACGCCATAGTGATGGTAAACCAGTATTAATTGATTTTGGTTGTGTCAAAATAGCTGCTAATGCTGTTTCTCAATCAACAGGACAGTATATTACTCTGATTGGTAAAAAAGGTTATGCTCCAGAAGAACAAATGGGTAGAGGAAAAGCTATTCCTAGCAGCGATCTGTATTCTTTAGCAGCTACAATTGTAGTTTTGCTGACAGGAAAACAACCTGATGATATCTACAATAGCCACAAAGGACGTTGGCATTGGCGATCTCACGCTAAAGTTAGTTCTGAGCTAGCTAAAATCTTAAGTAAAATGCTATCTTATCATCCTCGCGATCGCTATCCTTCCGCCGAAAAAGTTAGTCAAGTTCTAACAGCACAATCTAATTCCTTTGCTAGTAATCTTATTTCCCGCTTACGTACTCTAATAGTTGCACCAGGAGATTCCCGCGCAAATTCTAGTTCAAAAGAAGTCAGTAATCCTGTATTTTCTCAAGCTAACAGCAATATTTCTCGGTTAAAAACTCAAACTTTCTCGGCTCAGATCGATAAGTTGACCTCTAACAGGATCGATCGACCAAAATTAAAGCGATTTAGCTTGATGTTGCTAGGAGTTATCTTTGTACCTGGTATTCTTTCTTTTACTTTTATCAACAACCTATTTAATCTCTCTAATTCATTTTCTTTTAAATCAAAACATAATACTTATTTATTACAAGAAGAAAAAAATAAACAAAAAGAAATTTACCAACGAATTGAGGCTTTAAACTTAAATCCCAGCACTTTCTATAATCAAGTAGATAAAATATTCTATCAATACTATCCTGATTTACAAGGCGTACAACTTAATGAAGACATAAAACATCGTCAATATCGAGAAAAATGGTATGAAATTGCCAATCAATTATTAGACAAAAGAGAATAACTAATCTAAGTAAAGATAATCTATTAATCAAAGAAGGTATAAGTTTAGTTTATTTAATGAATATATCAATCCTGACAAAAAGTGATTTTTTGCTAACAGAAACAATCTCGAGTAAAAAAGCCACTCAAGCTCGAATATTTACTCATATGCTATTGTATGATCAAAGATAATTGAAACTACAGTCAATGTTTACTTAAAGAGATAATAATACCTGATTTTGCGCTGACAGCAATTCTTTAATTCCCTGTTCTGCCAAATCTAACATTAGATTTAGTTGATAGCGATTAAAACTAAGCGATTCAGCTGTTCCTTGAACCTCAATTAATTCTAGATTACTGTTCATGATGACATTAAGATCGACATCGGCTTTTACATCTTCGGTGTAATTTAAATCGAGAAAAGCCTCTCCTTCAATCAGTCCCACAGAAACTGCTGCAATAGCAGTAATCAAGGGAGATTTTTCTAGTTCACCTCTAGTAACTAACTTTTCTATAGCAGAAGCTAAAGCGACATAGCTACCCGTAATGGCAGCAGTGCGAGTACCTGCATCAGCCTGAAGAACATCAGCATCAATGCTAATAGTTCTTTCGCCAATTAAAGTAAGGTCTAGTGCTGCCCTTAAGCTTCGTCCAATCAATCTTTGGATTTCTTGAGTGCGACCAGACAACTTCATGAGTTCTCGTGGTTGCCTCGGTACAGTAGCAGTCGGTAGCATACGGTACTCGGCAGTCAGCCAACCTGTACCACTACCAACTAGGAATTTCGGCACTCCTGGCTCAATGCTGATAGTACAAAGAACTTTGGTATTACCAGAGACAGTTAATACAGATGATAAAGGTAGGTTGGTAAAATCTTGCTGGAAACCATAAGGACGAAGTTGGTTAGGTTGACGACCATCTGGGCGTTGCCAAGACATAATTTATCTTCTCAGTGTTAATTAATCAATTAATAAGTGTATACCTTGTTTATTGTCAACAACTACTCTAAGATTAATACTTTGCACACAATAAAAAAACTACTAACGAAATAAATATAGCTTGAATCAATGTCTAGCTTTCAAGCACCATCTCAAAAATACGGAATATTTGCAGCAATTACAGTTTTAATCATAGGTCCAGCCATAACAGTTTTCCAGGATGGATTTAGAGCTTTTCGAGAGCTATCTTTCTGGTTCGGTCTTTATGGCTGGTTAGCTGCTGGGATTATTGTAGGCTACTTAGTCTACTTAGCATTTTATCTCTTTGGTTTAATCAAATCAGACTCATCGAAAATTAATGACGAAGAAAAAACCCTTAATGCTCAAACCCAAATTTCGGCTGGGAAACTACCAGCGTGGGAAATGGGAGATCTACCCGTACCACCCAAATTTAATTTGCGTAATGCGATTGGCATCATAGGTCCTGGAGCGATTTTACTAGGAACATCTATAGGTAGTGGTGAATGGCTACTAGGTCCTGCGGTAACTTCCGAGTACGGAGGTTTTTTGTTATGGCTAGTTCCCGTCTCGATAATTCTTCAAGTAATTATTAATACAGAGTTCATTCGTTACACCATGTACACTGGTGAGCCAATTTACACTGGTTTCATGCGTACTCGCCCTGGACCTCAATTTTGGGGAATTTTTTACATTATTGCCGCCTTTCTTCAGCTTGGTTGGCCTGGTTGGGCATCAGCAGCAGCTACTGCGCTAACTGCTTTGTATATTGGTGATTTTCCCACTAGTGAACACGCATACCTAATTAAAATATTTGGTTTTATTTGGTTTATTTCCACCACTGTAATTGTTATTTTCGGTGAAAAAATTGAGCAGACAATCGAGTTAATTCAATGGTTTTTTATCGCTGCAATTTTGCTGTTCCTGATTTTCGTAGCTGGTGCTTTTACTTCTCCTGCTACTTGGAGTGCAGCAACTAGAGGGATAACTTATTTTGGAGTACTTCCTCCAGGGCTTGATTGGGTAATTATTAGTGCCTTTATTGCCGATGCTGGTGCTGGTGGAGTAATCAATGGCACTATTGGTAACTGGTTTCGTGACAAAGGATTTGCTATGGGCAAAACAGTCGGTTACATTCCCGCAATTATTGGGGGAAGAAAAATAGCTTTAACCAAAACAGGGAAAATTTTCCCTTTAACTGCAGAAAACAAAAAAAGCTGGCGAGAATGGTGGAAGTTCGTCAGTGCTGATCAGTATGGAATTTGGGCAATAGGTTGTTTTTTAGGCATGATGTTGCCTGCTTTAATCACTCTTGAATTTGTTCCCTATGGCACTAAGTTCAACAACGAGTTTGGTATAGCTGTGTATCAGGCTCAATATATGTCATTGGCAACAGGAAATCATATATTTTGGCTAATAATTCTGTTGATTGGCTTTTGGATTCTCTATAGTACTCAGCTTGGAGTAACAGATGCTTTTGTCAGGATGGTAACAGACATTATTTGGTCTGGAAGCAGCCGTATTCGCGAATGGCGTGGTGGTGATATTCGTTTTGTCTATTATGGTGTACTATCTTTATTTACTCTCTGGGGCTTATTTATTTTGCTTCTGGATGTCAAGCCATTACTGCTTATTCTAATTGGAGCCAATATTGCAGGACTTAATTTTTCTTTCTTAGGGATACATATTTTATATATCAACCGTAAGTTTTTACCTGTGGAATTAAGACCACCTCTGTGGAGAGAAGTTGTAGTTTTACTAGGAGTCTTCTTTTATGGCTTTTTCTTTATTAGAGCTTTACCAGCACTAATTCAGCAATTGTCTTCCCTCGGCTAATTTAAAAAATAACGATATTTCTTTTACTCAAAAAAAAATTAATATCAAAACAATGAATAAGTATGAAAAACAACTACCAGAGAATATTCAGAAAAAGAAATGTCCTCAATGTGGGTTTAAAAATAATCTGAGTGCTATTTACTGTCAGAACTGTGACTATCGCCTTGTTCCTGTATATAATCCATCTCAAAATTTCATAACTATTCCTTGGTCAATAATTCCTCTATTTTTGCTACTTTTGTTGAGTGGAGGACTAATTTTGATTTGGCGCAAAAATGCAGTTTCTCTCAAACAAGCCAGCATTGAAAATTTTATAGTTACTTCTCGTCCTCAAGAGCTTAATTTTCAGAATAGCAAGGCTCATTCTGATTCTTCTCTGAAATTCTATAACTCTATGGAAGAAGTGAAAAATGTCCCTCAGGGGGTTTTTTTCTATGGGGGTGCTATTGGCTCGGCTGGTTTACGTTCTAATAGTATAGTTAATGAGATGGCTAAAGCCCAACCTCAATTTCATTTATCTTATATCGATCCTTTAAATTCTCCTCCTGATTCAGATATTGGGATCAAAATGGTAATTGATGGACAATTGAGCTTTTCTCAATCTTTCCGACCGCTTAAACAGTATGAGTATGATTTAGCTAATTCTCGTGGTTTTAAGCTTAGGCAAGTTCCAGTAGCTATTAGTGGCATAGCTTTCTATACTAATTTAAATATTAAGTTACCTGGTATATCTCTTGCTCAGGTAGAAAAAATTTATACTGGACAGTTAACTAATTGGCAACAACTGGGTGGACCAGATTTACCGATTATTCCAGTAAGCCAAACTCCCGATGCCGAAGCTTCCAGTAGTTTTCTCTTGCAAGGAATGCTCAAAGAATCAAAAGGTTTTAGTCCTAAGGTGCAAGTAGTTCGGAATACTACCTCTGCTATTCGTAAAGTAGCATCGACCCCAGGAGCTATTGGCTACGGAGCGCAGCCTTTAGTAGTTGGTCAGCGCACTATTAGACTAATAGGTTTGGCCAAAGGAAATTCCACAAGGTATGTACAACCCATGACAGCTTTCGGTGCAGTCAACAAACAAGCATTACTTGATGGTAGTTATCCTTTGATTCGGCGCATATTTATTATTTTCCGTGAAGATGGACATCTAGATGAATTGGCAGGTAAAGCTTATGTTGATTTACTTCTGTCTACAGAAGGTCAGCGTTTAATTGAGGAAGTTGGCTATTTACCTATTCGGATAATTGAAAATATTAGTTTTTAGAATCAATAGTAGGGGCAAGGCACTGCCTTGCCCCTACTGAAATTCTCAAATTCTCTATTTGTATAAAGGTTGAATCCATGCCCATTCTTCAGCTAATCCCTCTGCCAGAGAAACCTCTGGTTGATACCCTAGAATTTTTTTTGCTTTAGAAATATCTGCACTGGTATGACGAGCATCGCCTCTAGCTCGATCGATGTAATTTTTTTGTAAAGGTTTACCCATAATCTCCTCCATGGTGGTGAGCACATCAGCAAGGACGACTCGACAACCACCACCAATATTAAATACTTCACCGATGGCTTTTGGAACTTCTCCTGCTAAGAGATTGGCAGCAACAATATCACTCACAAAAGTAAAGTCTCTAGTTTGTTGTCCATCACCATAAATAGAGATTGGTTCATTAATGATCGCAGCTTTAAAAAATTTATGAAATGCCATATCTGGACGCTGACGAGGACCATAAACCGTAAAATAACGTAAAGCAGTTACGGGAACACCAAAATTTTGCAGATATAACCAGCACATGCGCTCTGCTGCTAGTTTGGTAATACCATAAGGAGAAACTGGCTGAGGACATATTGTTTCTGGGGTAGGCATGGTTTCTGCATTGCCATAAATCGAGGAAGTTGAAGCAAAAACAAATCTTTGTAGAGATGGAGTCTCTTTTGCTGCCTCTAGCATAATTTGAGTAGCATTGATATTTCTTTCCGTATAATTACGAAATCCATCACCCCAACTAGCTCTTACTCCAGCCTGGGCTGCTTGATGATACACTACCTCTACATCTTTTAATAGCTCATGCCAATTCAAAGCTTGAATATCTGCTTCGATCAGCTTGAAAGCAGGATATTGCAATAACTGATCCGCATTTTTGCGCTTGAAACTAGGATTATAATAATCGTTAAATTGATCGATACCAATGACGCTATATCCTTTTTTTAGTAACGATTCTGCTAGGTGAGAACCAATAAAACCGCCTATACCAGTGACAATCTGCGTATTCATGTAAGATTAAAGTAGTTTTTTCTTATGTTTATATTCACATGATAGATAACTAGATGTTCCGTTTTCCCTGGAAGATATGTATTTGTTTCTTGATTTTATTAATTGGAGAGATAAGCTCTAATTGTATAGAGGAAGCGATCGCTTTACAACCTATTTACTTCAACTTGGATAATTCCATGATTCAAGAGATTGTTGTTCGCCAAGCAAAAGCCTGGGAAAATGCGGATGCAGAAGCTATTGTGGCTGATTTTGCCGAAGAATGTATTTTTGTAGTGTCAGAGTCTACTTTTTCTGGTCGTGAAGCTATTAAAGCAGCAGCGACAGAATATTTTGCCCAATTTCAATCAACTAAGGTAAAGATTATTCAGGTTATTGTCGAAGGCGATCGCGGTGCAGTAGAGTGGACTTGGCGAGACATAAACAAAACAACCAAAGAGGAATCTTATGCTGAAGATGCAATTTTTCTGGAGCTAAGAGAGGGAAAAATTGTTTACTGGCGAGAATACATTGATAAAAAGTCTGCTTGAGTTGATTTTTGCCTTAATTGCGGATGCTCAAATCTTCCTTCTTGTTTAATAAAAATTAAGCTGGCTAAATTATCATTTGAATATAGCCAATAGTTTGTTATGATAAGAATCCGATAACCTTGGAGAGGTGGCTGAGTGGTTGAAAGCGGCTCCCTGCTAAGGAGTTATGGGGTGTAAGCTCCATCGGGGGTTCGAATCCCCCCCTCTCCGTGCGAAAAAAGCGGCGTAACATAGGCAATTCCAACCCCCGATACAGTAAACACCCTATAACTTATTACTCACTCTGTACCCAAAATAACCCGATCGCGCTTATCATTAAATGGCAATTCTGTCAAATGCGCGAAGCGCAGGGAGTGGGGAGTGGGGGTTCGGGAGTAGGGGACACCGCCCTATAAGAGACGGTGCTTGAGGTGTGGAGCGATAAAGATTC
>JBFRWE010000195.1:0-3106 GCA_051439345.1 Xenococcaceae cyanobacterium | reverse complement strand
CAACAACGTAATGAAGCGAGAAAAGTAAAAGATTATGCCCAAAGCGATCTCATTAGGGAACAATTACAACAAATGGGAATTACTCTAATCGATCGCCCTAATGGAGAAACCAGCATTGTTTATAGTTGATAGTAGTTCCTCGCTAATCAATTTTGATGCAACTTTAAAGGCTATTTCGTTCTGTATTGTAATTAAATGTTTATCCAAGTACAGAGCGATCGCTTTGATGAGATTACTATATTTAAGACGATAGTATCGAGAATAATCATTATTTAAATTGAGGAGGTTCACGCATCGTTTCGCGATCTAAAAGAAGATCGTCCACATTGCGGATGGTTAAGCTAGCCGTTGTCTTGTTAGTCTGCCTTTTTATCTACATTGTAATTAATGCTAGCAATGCTATCAAAATAAAAGGTGATCGCTTTAATCGGCTAAACGCTGACAAAATTCTTGATGAGGGGCTGAATCTAATCCTTGTTGCAAGATCGCTAATACTTCGTTCATTTTCCCAGACAACAATTGAGATGTTGCCAACCACAAACCAGGAAATATCTCAGAGCAAATAATCCCATTACTATCTGGTTTCAATTTAATATATTCTCCTGCTTCTAAACTAAACCAATCCAATTCGCGATCGTATACTCGCCAAACTAAATACTCCTGTACCCCATTGCGTCGATAGGCTCTTTTCTTATCATACAGATCGTAGGCTGCACTACTAGCAGCTATCTCTACTACTAATTCTGGCGCACCTTCAATGTAATCATCGCTGCTAATTCTCGTTTGTCCGCCATTAATCATTAATACAGCATCTGGTTGGGGTGCATTGTCTAAATCTAGCCTAACAGTAGGATTATCTCCAACTTTGACTTGACGAGTAAATGCTTGGTAAACTCCTAACCAGGTCATTATACGACTATGAGGCTCTGCATGATTTTCAAACCTTAATGCTGCTGGCACGTAGACAACTCCTTCAATCAATTCCGCTTTCTTGAGATTTGGCATAGCTGCGTAACGCCGTTCAAATTCGATGCGACTCAAGCGATCGCCATTTTCTAACGGTGGAATCCTTGAAGTAGTGAGATCGGATTGATTAGCTACCATTTTTGCTTTTGGAAAACTATGTTTATCATCCTAACGGAAGTTTGAGCGATCGCTTTGATAATATTGTTTATTTTAGTAATGCGATCGCATCTTTAGAACAATTACAACAAACGGGAATTACTCTAATCGATCGCCCTAATGGGGAAACCAATATTGTTCGTTGAGATAATCCAACTAAATTTTTAACGTTGCCCATCACCTACCACAGATAAGCTTGGCATCACAACCGAGCAACCTCGGCGATTGCTGTGCATGGGCGTTGTTAGGATGCTCTTCAGACCGCTTAAAATCCGATGAACTTTTGTAAGTCAATCACTATTGCACTCACTTTATTCTGCCTGACCTCCCAATTGCTCACTCTAAAAATATTCCATCCCTCCACTTGTAATTTTCGATCTTCCTCTAAGCGTTTGGAGTAGTTTTTCTCATCAGCTATCCATTGATTGCCACGCTTTATCGCGTAGTGACTAATGTCGTCAATCAAGATCACATATCTATGATTATTCCAAAATGCGACAAAATCTACACGATATAGTTCTTTTGCCAGTGAACTTCCCGAAGCTTGCAAAACCTTTTTTGATGACGAATGCCATTGTATCCAGGCTTGTGGAATCAAAATTGGTATGTGATTATCAGCCATACCGAAATGTCTGGCATATGACTGGAAAAATATTTTTTCATATTTAGTTTGATTCATAGCAAAAAAAGCTTTCTTTAGTGCCAGGTTTGTTTCCGAGTTAATTCCACAAGCAGCTTGAAAAGTTGGAAAATCAAAATTTGGATATACATCTCGCCAAATAATACCTATCCCAAAACAACTCACTTTTTCCCTTTTTAACTCTGCTTAATCCTTAATTTTAACTCTGCTTAATCCTTAAACGAGAAGTATTGAGTCCAGTCTATAGATGCATAGTATTCCTCAACCCGTGAACGTCTCGCACCGCTAAAAGAACGCTCAGGTTGACTTGGTTGAATACCAACCATTTGGAAAATGTCATCAATCTGACGGAGAACTAGATCAACGCAAAATTACCGAAATTCCAAACGCAAAGCTGATGAAATATATTCCATAGAATATTTTTATCTAATGTTATTCGTCTCAAACATTATTGATGTATTCTCTAAAATCAAAAAATCTCACTTAAATTCAAAACAAATCCAGGCAAAATATCTTCTCCCGATAGAGTTTGAGGATTATTTACTATCTCTACCTGTTGCCCAATTCTATATATTTCAACCGTTTTTGCTGATGGTTCGATTAACCAACCAAGTCTAACGCCATTATCTAAATATTCTTGCATCTTTGCCTGTAAGTCTTCATATCGCTGATTTTTAAGGTCACTAGGACTTACTAATTCAATAACAAAATCAGGAACAATAGGAGGAAAGCCATCTTGTTGTGCTTGAGTTAGTCGATTCCATCGTTCTAGTTGAACCCAGCTAACATCGGGACTTCTTCTCGCACCATTAGGTAAAACAAAGATAGTCGAAGAATCGAATGCTTCTCCTGTACCATCTCGATCTGTCCAAATTCCGATTTGCTGCGTCAAACGACGATTCTTTTTCCCTGCTGTGCCTCCAGTGGGACTCATAACAATTAATTCTCCATCTTTGGTTAACTCCATGCGCGCTAGTTGTTCTGCTTGTACTAGTTGGTCGAATTGTTCTGGAGTTACCCGAAATCCCTTGGGAATTGCAATAGCTTCCATTTATTTATTTATCTTTATTCAACTGATGTCTTTAGTTATTATTTTAGGGCTTCTGACGAAACATCAATTCTCAGATTAACAAACACAATCTTCTAGTAATCCTCTTAGTTTTTCTTGTTCCAAATCCTGTCCGATAAAAACCAATTGATTTTTGGGCATACCTTTCCATTCATCATCTTCAATACCAAAACGTTTCCCACTTAGATGAAAAATATGACGGGCGGTACTTCCTTTTAACCATAAAATACCTTTAGCTCTAAAGACTGATTCGGGTAGTTGGTTATCCAGAAAAT
>JBFRWE010000194.1:0-17942 GCA_051439345.1 Xenococcaceae cyanobacterium | reverse complement strand
CTATACTCTGCCCGAAATGGGCGAAATCTGGACTGATACATATAAACTAAAAACTTGGTTGCAAGTAGAAATTGCAGTATGTGAAGCACAAGCTGAACTAGGCTATATTCCTACAGAAGCAGTAGAGTAAATTAAAGCCAAAGCTTATTTCGATCCTCAAAGAGTTTTAGAAATTGAGGCAGAAGTTCGTCATGATGTGATTGCTTTTCTGACTAATGTTAATGAGTATGTAGGAGATGCTGGCAGATACATCCATTTAGGATTAACTAGTTCAGATGTATTGGATACTGGCCTGGCTTTGCAGATGGTGATTAGTTTAAATCTAATTTTAGAAAAATTAGAAGAACTGATTCAAGCCATTCGCTATCAAGCCCAACAACACCGCTACACAGTAATGGTTGGTCGTTCTCACGGTATTCACGCTGAACCAATTACCTTTGGGTTTAAGTTAGCAGGATGGTTAGCAGAAGTGTTGCGTAATCGCGATCGCCTGGTAAGATTACGCAAAGATATTGCTGTGGGGAAAATTTCTGGGGCAGTAGGTACTTATGCCAACGTCGATCCGAGGGTAGAATCCATCGCCTGTCAAAAACTGGGACTCAAACCAGATACAGCCTCTACTCAGGTAATCTCTCGCGATCGTCATGCAGAATATATACATCAATTAGCCCTTTTAACAGCTTCGATCGAACGTTTCGCCGTGGAAATTCGTAACCTACAAAGAACTGATGTCCTAGAAGTAGAAGAATTTTTCTCCAAAAAACAAAAAGGCTCTTCTGCTATGCCTCACAAACGAAATCCAATTCGATCGGAACGTCTAACAGGAATGGCGAGAATCCTTCGGGGTAATGCGGTAGCAGCCCTGGAAAACGTAGCACTTTGGCACGAGAGAGATATTTCTCACAGTTCAGTAGAAAGAGTAATTCTACCCGACAGTTGCATCTTAACCCACTTTATGCTCAAAGAGATTACTAGCCTAGTTAAAAACCTGCTGGTATATCCAGAGAATATGCAGCGCAATATGAATGTCTATGGCGGTGTCATCTTTAGTCAAAAAGTTTTATTGGCATTAGTGGAAAAAGGTATGAGTAGAGAAGAAGCTTATAGAGTCGTACAAGGTTGCGCTCATCAAGCTTGGAATCAACCAGAAGGTGACTTCCGTAAATTGATTAATCAAGATCCTTCTGTGACTAAGATGCTATCTTCTGAGGAAATAGATACTTGTTTCGATCCACAACAACATCTAAAAAATCTCGATGAAATTTATCAAAGGTTGTGTATTTAGAGTAGTTAGTAGTTAGTAGTTAGTAGGGAGTTACTGAATATTGGTTCAGCTTTAATTATTGAGAGCGCAAATTTGGCAATCTCAATAATTATTGCAACTAATAGAACTGACTACTGAACTCCTGAACTCCTGTAATTCTATTTAGCTAGTGAATCGGAATAAATCCAGCCTTATCAATCAATTCTTGCCCTTGATCGCTTAATAGAAAATTAGTATAAGCTAAGCCAGCAGTTTCATCTATGTGTCCGTCTTGTTTAACAATGACAAATAATCGGCGAGTAATAGGATACTTCCCATTGCGCAGATCTTGTTTATTGACTTTATTACGCTTTTGAGGACATCTGGATAAAGGTATAAATGGCTTTTGATAGGGACTAATTAGACTTTCTGGTGTACGTCCAACAGGTAGAGATTTAATCTTACATTGAGGTATCATTTCGGCTGTAGTAGCGTAATATATACCACCAATACTTGAGCTTACTTTTCTAATACCGTCTGTCGTATCTCTCACAAATATTACATTTCTGCCAAAATCCTCATCTCCTAAAACATTATCAGCAAAAAAAGATACTGTACCTCCTTCGTATTCTTTTCTAGAGTAGGGGACAATAGGAATATCTGGACCACCAAGTTCTTGCCAATTAAATATTTTACCCGTATATATTTCTTTAATTTGGCTAATAGCTAGACCAGGAATTTGCAAGTCGGGATGTACTCCGATAGCTATTCCGTCTATGGCTATGGGTATTTGCCGAAGAGAATAACCTCTTTGTTTAGCCTGGGCGTATTCTTTATCTTTGATAGGGCGAGAAGACTGAGAAAAGGATAATTGCCCATCTAGAAGCATCCTAATGCCTGTGCCAGAGCCAGGATTACTATAAATAGGATTAGTATAACGTAATCGATATCGCAACCAATTTGATTGTATAATTGGGTCTGCTATTTTTCTAATAGGTGCCCAAGTTGTACTACCACCATAATTAAATATTCCTGAGGGTACATTTTTGACTTGGGCAAAATTGTACGCTCTGTCTACAATTTTGTTACTGCTGCTATTTCTATTTTTTTGCTCTAAACGATCGGTAATACCTTCAATCCTTTTTCCATTAGCCCACCAAAAACCACTAATAATAAGTCCTATGGAAAGGGATATAAGAAAAAATAATAATACTTGTTCCTGTGTTTCTTGGCTTCTAGACATTGTTTAGTTATACAGATATGTCGTATATCTCATTCCTTAAAATAATTGCTCTAAATTAATATTTATTTAAATTTAGATTAAGAATAATAACAAAAATGCTGAGTTTTCAGACAAATTGAAAGTACCGAATTGGAAAAAAGTTAAGGACCTCAAAAGTTAAGGCGTTACTGAACTAAATCAATAAGTTATTGATAATAAAATCTATTAGCGATACTTAAGCTTTTTTATAGCCTGAATAATACAATCGATTTCTTCCTCAGTCAAATTAGAGCTAGAAGGCAGACATAGACCACGCTTGAATAAATCTTCTGCTACTGAGCCTCCTATACATTCGTATTCGGCAAAGACTGGTTGTAAATGTAGTGGCTTCCATACTGGACGAGTTTCTATTTGTTGTTGAGCTAGTTCAAGGCGTATTCGCTCGCGATCTACACCAAAATCTTTGGCATCTATAGTTACACAAGTAAGCCAGTGAGTAGATTTACCATAGTTAGCTTCAGGCATAAATTCTAGACCTGGTAAATCTTGTAGTGCCTGTTGATAGAGCTTAAAATTGAGTCTTCTGGCTGCTACTCTTTCTTTTAAAACCAATAATTGTCCTCTGCCAATACCTGCTAGTACATTACTCAGACGGTAGTTATAACCAATTTGCGAATGTTCGTAATAGGGGGCAGGATCGCGGGCTTGAGTAGCTAGAAAACGAGCTTGGGCAATTAATTCTGAATCTGAAGAGACAAGCATGCCACCACCTGATGTAGTGATGATTTTGTTGCCATTAAAAGAAAAAATACCTACCTTACCAAAAGTACCAGGCGATCGATCTTTATAGGTTGCTCCTAAGGCTTCTGCTGCATCTTCAATCAAGGGAATTTCGTATTGATTGCAAGCAGCTAAAATAGGGTCGATATCTGCACTTTGTCCATAAAGATGCACTAAAACTACGGCTTTAGGCAATTTACCTATTTTGGCACGATAGTCTAAAGCTTCTTGCAAAAGATGAGGATTCATATTCCAAGAAGAGCGATCGCTATCAATAAAGACTGGTTTAGCACCTAAGTAAGTAATCGGGCTAGCACTGGCAATAAAAGTTAAAGTAGAACAAAAAACTTCATCTCCTGCTTCGACTCCTACCAATCTTAAGGCTAAATGAAGGGCTGCTGTGCCAGAACTTACCGCAGCACCATAGCGAGCATTAATTGCCTGACAAAATTCTTGTTCAAAAGCATCTATATTAGGACCTACAGGAGAAATCCAATTAGTGTTAAAGGCTTCTTGGATAAATTCTAGTTCGCGATCGCCCATATGGGGTATAGAGAGTAAAATTGGTTTGCTCATTCTCTGTCAAGAAAATACATTTTTTTTCCTCCACAAATATGCACGATCTTTACTGAAAATGGGATTATTTGGGCAAGCCTTTGGCTAACAGCCTTCAATTATTTTTACTCAGATAAGCATTCACAGTATAAATTGCTTGATAAGCATGATTAATTTCATCCAGTTTTTGGGTAATAATTGTCATTAGACTTCTTTGTTCCACACCAGCAACACGAATAATAATTTCTGGTTGACTACTATATTGAATAATCTCTGCTCTAGTTTTATTTTTCCTGAGAACTACACCATTTCTCCAAACATATTTTGGCGGTTTAATATATTCATGCATCGCTACAATAAAACTGCTAATAATACCTTTAGGCACAAAATGTTTATACTTATAATGTAATATTAAATTATTATCATAATCCCACAAATACTGAGGTTGGTTTTGACTAAGGAATTGAGGAGCAATAAAATTATGATAACTATTGGGAATTTGATAGCACAGTTGAAACTCGATCATCAATTCTAATAACTCATCTTGCCTTAAAGCATATTTATCTTCATGCCAAATTGTTTGTAGATCATCACGGGTAAAATAGCCTTGATTGTCAATTAATTGTTGATTATTTAATAGTTGGCAAATAGCATTGATTACCCAGATAGGTTTAAGAATAATATTTTTATATAGTAATGATTTTGCTTGCTCTTGAAAGTGGAGAAAGACACCTAGATCGTGGAAATATCTGCTTAATTGTAATTGATCTTTAAGTAGAGTCAAGCCATGTTCTCGGCATATTTGTAAAAATTCATCAAGACTTATATAGTAGCGTGGATCTTGCTCTAAAATGTGACGAACTTCGATCCAATTTGAAGGTAAGACTGTACCGATATGCTCTAAGCTATCGATCTGGTATTTAATTTGAGTAATAATTTCAGCTAAACCTTTGTTGGTAGCTAAGTTTGTCGTTAATATTTTGGTTATATTAGGGAATTTATGGCGTAAATCCAATTCATTCGGTATTTTTATCGGTCGATCACCTTGCTCATTTTTGACGATCAGCACAGGGCTATTATGACTCAAGCTCTTAATTCTATAAAGCCAATAGTATAAATCATTAATATTGAAAAAGTTATCAATAACCAAGATATAAAGAGAACGTTGAGTAAAGAGAAACTGATAAATTCCGCGATCGATTTCTTGTCCGCTAATCTCCCAAATATTAACCCTAAATTCTTTTGTTCGATCATCTAAACTAAAACTAGCTTGAGTTATTTCAATACCTTTGGCTGATTTATCTGGGGATTTTAAACTATAGTTAGGATTATTGATTTTTTTTACTAGACTAGTTTTTCCAACCCTTGCTTTGCCAACAATTAACAATTTAGCTTCATAGCTATAATCTTCTTCTTCTAAAAATCGATTGAAATATTCTCTGATAGATTTCACCCCCTGTATAACAATTTCCCTAGGTGGGTTTTCTAAAGGATTACCTCTTAACTCTAAAGTAGTTAATTTATCGAGCTTAGCAATAGAATTGGGAAGATTAGATATTTGATTATTTCCTAAATATAGTGTGGTTAAATTAGCAAGATTGCTAATCGATTCAGGCAGATAAGATAATTGATTGCAACTTAAATAAAGTGCTTTCAAGCTAGAAATACTAAAGAGAGAACAAGGTAGATTAGATAAATTATTATAGCTTAGATATAAAGTAGTCAAGTTGACAAGATTAGTAAAATAATTGGGTAAATCTGCTATTTGATTACCCCTTAAATCTAAAATGGTTAAATTAGCAAGATTGCCGAGAAAGTTAGGTAGGCTGGAAAGCTGATTTTCACTTAAATCTAGGATGGTCAAATTAGCAAGTTCGCTAATCGATTTGGGCAGATTCAAGATCTGATTTCCACTTAAATTTAAGATAGTCAAATTAGCCAGATTGCCAATCGATTCGGGCAGATAAGATAATTGATTATGACTTAAATTTAAAACTTTTAAAGATGTCAATTCAAAAACTTCTTCAGGAATTTCCCATAGTTTTTCTTGACGATCGGCTTCATAACTACTTAAGTCTAATTCCTCCAGTTTTTTTTCCTTTGCTTCTTGAATTTTCACTAACAAGCGTTGAGGAATAATGTCTTGACTATTCTTAGGTTGTGAAAAAAAAATATATTGAAGTTTATTGTTTATCCATTGTTTGATATACATACATCTATAGTGAAGCTAGTTTATAAGTAGCTCTACTGAATTAAAGCTCCTAGGTGTTAGCCTTTAGCTATTAGTTATTAGCTATTAGTTCTTTTGTTTCTTGATAAAATAATTAAAGTTCTTGAAGTAATGCGGTGATTCGGTTGAAAGAATCATTTATGGCTAAAGAATGGGTTGAAATTTGATTGGCAAGATTAACAACTTCTTGAACAGATTGTCTAGCAGAAGTAGAAACTTGTATTTGGTTATGGGCAGAATTAGCAATTTGTCCTACCAGAGTGCTTATTTTAGTATTAGCAGTAGTAATCTGATTTAGCTTTTGTTGAAGTTCACTAAAAGAATTCATTCCCTGAGCTATTTTTTGGAGACTAGAGTCTAATGATATTAATCCTTCCCGGGTTTCTTTTTCCAGTGAAGATAATAAAGGATTAATTTGCGCTCCTCCTTCATAAATCTGTTGCATGGAAGAGAAAACCGTATCGGTTAATTCGGTCAGAGAATTTTCAGAGATTTGCTCAGTTCCCTTCATAGCAATAGTGGCTTTCATTGTTTTTTGAGCTATACTCTTACCTAAATTTTGAATCAGATTTATTCCTTCTAACAATTTCGGAGAGAAATCTTGCAAATTTCTTAATCTAACAGCAGCATTGTTAATTGAATTGTCGATAGTTGCAATGCTGGTTATGGTCTGATTTAAAGTTTTTTGCAAGATTTCTATTTTGACAGTATTTTGCTGTTCCTCAAGCTTAATATTTTGAATTTCAACTACCTGACCTCTAATGGAATCGCTTATCCCTTGAATTCGATGAAGAACATCGATTACTTTTTCCGACTGCTGTAAAGCTTCCTGAGAAAGAGTTTGGTAAACACTCATACTCTCATTGAGGATGGTTAATAATTGTTGCTTGAGAGCTTCTTTTTGCTGTTGCTCCTCAGAAGACATATTCTCTGACCTGATAAAAGATTGCTCTAGTTGTTGAAGCAATTTGGCATTGTCTAAAGCAAAACCAACTTGAGTAGCAATTTGTGTCATCCAGCGAATTTCATCGTGTTGCCAATGGCGCGGTGCAGCACATTGATGAGCTACCAATATACCAAAGAGTTTATCTTCATTAAGAAGTGGTGTAACTAGATTAGCTTTTACTTCTAGCTTTTCGAGTTGTTCTAAATAGCAAGAAGTAATACCAGCTTCATAGATATTATCTATAGCTCTGACGCGACCATCACGATACTTTTCTATGTATCTAGCTTCAAAACAAGGATCCTTAATTACTTTCCCCAAAACTCTTCTAAAACCAGGAGCTACTGATTCAGCCACTACTTTTCCATATTGGTCGTGATTGAGGCTATAGACAACTACACGATCGCATCTTAATGCTCGCTGAACTTCTTGGACGGCAGTATCAAGAATATGTGATTGATTGAGAGATTGACGAATATTTTGCACAGCTTGGGTAAAAAGGTTAGTCCACTGGACTTCATTTTCTGCTTGTGCCTCTAGCTGTTTTTGTTGGTCGATCAGTTTTCCCCGCTCTAATTGCAGACCAACTTGAACAGAAAGCTGGCTTAAGAACCTAGTTTCTATCGATCGCCACTGATGAGATTGGTTACAATAATGAGCGACTAACAAGCCAAAGATTTTGTCTTCGATAATAATAGGTGTAACTAAATTAGCTTTAACTTCTAATTGCTCTAACTGTTCTAGGTAACAAGCCGATAAACCTGCTGCGTAGATATTATCTAAAGATTTAACTCTTCCATTTTGATAACTCTTCATATACTTAGTTTCAAAACAGGGATCGTTGATAATTAAACCTAAAGCTCTTTTACAACCAGGGATTACTGATTCTGCTATCACTTCTCCGTAGTAATCTCGGTTAAGACTATAAACCAAAACGCGATCGCAATTTAAGACACGACGAGCTTCATCTACGGTCATTTCCAGGATATCTAATTGCTGGGAATAGGGACGTAAATAGAGAACAAAATCTTTGAGGGATTGCATCCATTGATTTTCATTATCTACTTGTTGCTGTAGATGAGTAGATTCAGCTAGGAGTTTGGCATTGTCTAGAGCAAAACCCACCTGAGTAGCAATTTGTGTCAGCCAACGGATTTCATGCTGTTGCCAAGTACGAGGACCATCGCACTGATGAGCTACTAGCAACCCAAATATCTTACCTTCATTAATAATGGGTGTAACTAAATTGGCTTTAACTGCTAATTTTTCTAGTTGTGCTAAATAACAAGGGGTTATTTCTGCTTCATAGATATTGTCAAGAGCGCGCACTCGACCATTTTGATATTGCTCCAGGTACTTAGTTTCAAAGCAGGGATCCTCAATGGTTATACCCAAGGCTCTTATACAGCCAAGAGCTACTGATTCGGCAATGACTACTCCATAGTTTTCCTGATTTAAACTATAGATGACTACGCGATCGCAATCTAAAACTCGACGAACTTCTTTGACGGTAATATCAAGAATGTCTTTTTGCTGAAGAGATTGACGAATATAATTAACCGTATCGGTGAAAAACTGTGTCCATTGAGCTTCTGTTTCTTGCTGCTGCTTGATTTGAGCAGATTCAGCCAAGAGTTTAGCATTGTCTAGAGCAAATCCTACTTGAGTAGCAATTTGTGTTAGCCAACGAATTTCTTGCTGTTGCCAACTGCGGGGACGATCGCACTGATGAGCTACTAGCAACCCAAATAATTTATCTTCATTAATAAGAGGTGTAACTAAATTGGCTTTGACCTCTAATTGTTCTAGTTGTTCTAGATAGCATGGGTTGCTATCTACTGCATAGATATTGTCAAGAGCGCGCACTCGACCATTTTGATATTGCTCCAGGTACTGAGTTTCAAAGCAGGGATCTTCGATGGTTATACCCAAAGCTTTTGTCCAACCAGGAGCTACGGACTCGGCGATGATTGTTCCATATTTATCCTGATTTAAACTATAGATAATTACGCGATCGCAACCTAAAACTCTCCGTACTTCTTCTACACTGACATCAAGAATATCTTTCTGCTGGAGGGATTGACGAATATGTCTGACTGCATCAGTAAAAAATTGCGTCCACTGATTTTCGATCGCTTCTTGTTGCTTTAGCTGATTAGATTCAGCTAATAGGTTAGTACTGTTGAGGGAGAAGCCAGCATATATAGCTAGTTGGGAAAATAAAGCAATTTCTTCTGACTGCCATATTCTCGGTTGAGAACATTGATGAGCTACTAATAATCCAAATAGCTTACCTTGTTTAAGCAGGGGTGCAACTAAGTTGGCTTTAACTTCCAAAGCTTCTAATTGCTCGATGTCACCTTTATCTATCCCCGCAATATAGAGATTATTGATGATTTTAACTTGTCCATTTTGATAGTCACCTATATACCCAGCTTTTAGGCAAGGGTCGGCAATGATCATTCCCAATATCTTTGTCCAGCCAGGAATAATGGCTTCAGCAATTACTTTTCCCTGAGACTCTTCAGTCAGACTATAGATTACCACGCGATCGCAATCTAACAACTTCTGTGCTTCTTCTACACTAATCGTTAAAACTTCTTCTTCACTAACTGCTTGATGAAAATTTTGAATAACTTGGTTCAGTAATTTTTTTGGTTCTGTTGACCAACTGGATTTGTCTTGCTTGAGATTTTCTGGGGTAGGAAGTTGATTATCTGTATCAAATATTTTGTCTAGCTCTGGATCTTTGTTTTCAAAATTAAAAGGTGAAGTCATTAGATATGTTTCTATTATTTTTAGCTCTGTTTCTCTTATTTATTTACATAATTGAAATATTGTGCCAAGCAAGAAAATCCTTACTGACAAGTTTTAATCAAAATCCTTAAGTATTTACCCTCAAAAAACAGTCTACAATAATTTTAATCTAGGGAAAACGCCTACGTATTTATACATAAGCCTTAATTGACAATCTTGTTAAAAATCAATGAGAAAACAAAATCCTACTAGTCTGGCTGGAGTTATTTGGCTGAGTAGCATTATAGCAATAACTTTTAATACAATTTGGTCAATAGGACTAATTAGTAAAGGTCTTTGGGAGTTAGGAAAGCAGTCTGTGTTGAAGTCTAATCCAATTTTAGGTAAAGCTCCCCAAAATTTTGCTCAGGTAGCCAATGTTGCAGTTGGAGTTTTTAATTATGGCGGTAGCACTGCCTGGGCTCCCCTAAGACTATTAGTGGATTCAGTTATTCAAGCAGAACGTCCTGAATTACAACTACGCTATGCTCAACCTGAGGGAAAACCACCAAGTTCGAGAATGGGCATTCAAATGCTCCTCAAAGATCAACTTGCTTTTGTACAATCGTCTCAATCTCTGTTACCCGAAGAACATAAACAGGCTCAACAGCTTGGTTTTGAGCTAGAACAAATTCCTGTCGCCATAGGAGGTATTGTAGTAGCAGTGAATCCTACATTAAATATTTCTGGTTTAACTCTAGAGCAACTATCTTTAATTTATAGCGGTGAAATCACTAATTGGAGAGAAGTTGGGGGACCTGACTTGTTGATTAAGCCCTATTCTCGCCCAGTCAAGATTGGAGGCAAAGTCAAATTCTTTCAAGACAATATTCTCCAAGGGGAAAAGTTTGGTGCCAACGTTGAGTATTTGGATACTACTACATCTGCCTTACGTCAGCTAGCTAAGAATGTTAATGGTATTTATTATGCTTCTGCCCAAACTATCTTGCCTCAATGTACAGTTAAACCAATACCGATAGGACAGAACCGAGAACAATTGGTTGCCCCTTATTTAGAACCTTTAGTTTCTTCAGTTCAATGTCCCGATCGACGTAACAAATTGAATACCAAGGCTTTTCAGACAGCACAGTATCCACTTACCCATTATCTCTACGTGATCGTTAAAAAAAATGGAGGTGTTGAAGAACAAGTGGGTAAAGCTTACGCACAATTTCTGCTCACCCCCGAAGGTCAAAAACTGATCTCCAAAGCTGGATTCATTCCTCTTCATTAAGCTCTAATCGGCAAAGCGTTACCAGCACTAGTAGCTACTTGCAAAATAAATTGGCTGACAACGGCTAAATTTTGAGTTTGTTCGACAACTTGAGTAATTTTTACCCTGAGAGTTTGTACTTTAGCATTGATGGCAGCATTGAGTTGAATTAAATTTTGAGTTCCTTTGGTTGCCTTGGTTACACCAGAAGTATGATCGGCATTAAAGTTTAATACATTAATAATTTCTTGTGCTATCACAGAGATTTCCCCCATGAGAGTTTCAACTTGTTGTGTTTGTATACTTAGCTGATAAGTTAAGGGTTTTACTCTTTTGGCGATCGATACAAAAGAACGCCGATTGTTTCGTTCTAATTCGTCTAATTGAAGGGCAGTATCTGTAATTTGCTGATCGATTTGTTGTATGAGTTTATTAATTAAGTTGCCTATTTGATAGAGTTTCTTAGCCGAAGAATTTATTTGTTTTATTTCTTGAGCAGATTGGGTAATCTTGTCGGCAACTTTAATCAGGTTATCCTTAAAAGAAGTAGTATTAATTTTTGCTTCGACTTCATCCTGTTCCACTTCCAGGTTGGCTGAAGAAGATAAGCTTGGTTCTGTGGTTTCAAGTGCTTGAGCTAATTCGGTTACTTTTTGCATCTGCACCAGAAATTGAGCAATCAGATCTGATTGTTCATTAACCTTGAGCAAGAGAGTTTCAAATCCCTTTTTACTCTCTAGCAACAGTCCAGATATTTCTCTTTTGGGTACAGGTGTCTTTGTCGGTATATTTTGCTTCTGAGCAGATTTTTCTTGAGAATCACGATCTTGGGCTAATTTTTGTAAATTAGGATTTTGAGAGGGTGGAGAAGGTAATTTATTATCTTCTAATTGTTTGAGGAGTTTAGCATTATCTAAAGCAAACCCTACTTGAGCAGCAATTTGCGTTAGCCAAAGAATTTCCTGCTGTTGCCAACTGCGGGGATTAGCACACTGATGGGCTACAAGTAACCCAAATAAATTACCTTCATGAATTATGGGTGTAACTAAATTGGCTTTAACTTCTAACTTTTCTAATTGTTCTAGATAGCAAGCCATCATATCTGCTTCATAAACATTGTCGATCGCTTTTACTCTACCGTTTTGATATTTCTCTAGGTATCTAGCTTCAAAGCAAGGATCTTCAATAGTAAGACCCAAAGCTCTGGTAAAACCAGGAGCTACTGATTCAGCTATTACTACTCCCTGGTTTTCCTGATTTAAACTATAGATGACTGCGCGATCGCATTTTAATGCTCTCCTTACTTCTTCTACACTGACATCAAGAATATTTTTGGGCTGAAGAGAGCGACGAATATTATTCATCACATTGATGAACAATTCCATCCACTTGGTTTCTAATTCTGCTTTTTGTTTAAGTTGAGAAGATTCGGCTAATAGTTTGGCATTATCTAAAGCAAAACCCACTTGCGTAGCAATCTGTGTTAGCCAACGAATTTCGTGCTGTTGCCAATTGCGGGGATTAGCACACTGATGAGCTACTAGTAACCCAAATATCTTACCTTCATTAATTATGGGTGTGACTAAATTAGCTTTGACTGCTAATTTTTCCAATTGTTCTAGATAGCAAGCAGTTATTCCTGCTTCATAAATATTGTTGAGAGCGCGAACTCTACCACTTTGATACTGCTCTAGATATCTAGCTTCAAAGCAGGGATCTTCAATAGTTATGCCCAAAGCTTTGGGAAAACCTGGAGCGATAGACTCTGCTATAACTATCCCATAGTTGTCTTGATTTAAACTATAGATGAGTACACGATCGCAATCTAGAACCCGACGTACTTCTTTGACACTAATATCGAGAATATCTTTCTGCTGAAGAGATTGACGAATATGCTTAACTGCATCGGTAAAAAATTGTGTCCATTGGTTTTCTATTGTTTGTTGTCGATCGAGTTGAGAAGATTCAGCTAATAGTTTGGTACTGAGTTGGGCATTGTCTAGAGCCAAACCTACTTGAGTGGCAACTTGAGTTACCCACAGGATTTCCTGCTGTTGCCAACTGCGGGGATTAGCACACTGATGAGCTACTAGTAATCCAAATAAATGATTGTCATGAATTATGGGCGTGACTAAATTGGCTTTAACTTCTAACTTTTCTAGTTGCTCTAAATAGCAAGCCATCATATCTGCTTCATAAACATTTTCAATAGCTTTTACTCTACCGTTTTGATACTGTTCTAGGTATCTAGCTTCAAAGCAGGGATCTACGATCGTAAGACCTAAAGCTCTGGTAAAACCAGGAGCTACTGATTCAGCTATGACTACTCCCTGGTCATCTTCATTCAAACTGTAGACAACTACGCGATCGCAATTTAAAACTCTCCGTACTTCTTCTACACCCACGTCAAGAATATCTTGTTTTTGAAGAGATTGACGCATATGCCTGACCACATCGCTCAGACACTGAGTCCAATGAACTTCTGTTTCTGCTTGTTCCTTGAGCAGCTTAGATTCAGCCAATAGTTGGGTATTGTCTAAAACAAAACTCACCCTTTGAGCCAATCTAGTTAACAATTCCACTTCATTGGGTTGCCAGGAACGAGATTGAGAACATTGATGGGCTGCTAATAAACCGAATAATCTTTCTTGATGAATAATTGGCGCGACGAGATTCGCTTTGATCTCTAATTTTTTTAGTTGTTCGACATAGCAAGGTTCTAGATTAACATCGTCAATATTGTCTACGATCTTGACCCTACCATCGAGGCATTTTTCCTTGTAGTCAGTTTCAAAACAAGAGTCTTTAATAGTCAGACCAATAGCTTTAATCCAGCCTGGGACTACTGCTTCAGCAATTACTTCAGCACAATTATTGTGGTTAAATCGATAAATAACTACTCGATCGCATTCTAATAATCTTTGGGCTTCCTCTACTGTTGCGCTCATAATACTTTCTCGATCGAAAGATTGATTGAGATAATCTAGGAATTGCGCTATGGACTTCTGGGGGTTAATTTGTTTCGGTTCGGCTTTGGGTTTGACAATGACAGTATTGCGTTTGCTCATTGAGCGAAAAGTACGATTAGCAACAAAAGCAGTAAAGATACCCGCCATTAAAGCTGTCGTTCCAGTTCCAATTAATAGAGTTGCTAATAGTTGTCTCTGTTTGGCTAATTCTATCTGACTAATACCAGTGTTATCTGTTCTTCTTGCCAAAATCGCTTGTCGATTAATTGCTTTATTACCGAAATAATAGGTTGCTGTTCCTAAAATTAGAATTGGTAACATGACTACAGCACTGGTCAAGATGGTAACTATCTTGAGCTTTAACTGCTTTTGGGACAGCTTGCGAATTAAGTTATGTTCTGAATCTGTTTCTAAATCAGTATTACTTCCGTTTAAGACATCTTCTTCTGCTGTTGTTAGGTTTAACAATGAATCCGTTGATTTTTCCTCTGGAGGATTAAATTGCTCAGAAATATTAGTTAAAGCTTTGTTAATCTTTGTTTTATCACTATTCAACTCCGATTTTACTTTATATTGCTCGCTATTGGACTCAGGGCTAAAGTTTTGATTCATTGAATAAGTTTTTATTTAAAAAGAGATAACTATAGTTAGTTGTCTATCATTCTCTTTGAAGAGATCGACCAAAATTAACAACTAAATTAAGTATAAATATGTAAGTGTTTTTACTTAACTATCTAATTTTAACCTGAGTTATAAACAAGAAGTTCTCGTCGTTTTAAAGAAATAAAAATAATTGATTGATAGTGATTCTCTAATCAGAGAGGTATACTTAAATACACTTCTTGCCTAAATCCTCATTAATCGGTTTAGGAAGACGAGAAATAAATTTGTCTGGTTGTTAACAGTTCTGTTACTAAAAAATAAAGGATAATTTACAATATATAACTGGTAAGGTAATAACAGATAAATTCATGGCTAAACCGACTATCTTGACTGTAGATGACGATCCAGATGTTTTACAGGCAGTAGCACGGGATTTACGGAGGCAATATGGCGATCGCTTTCGGATTACACGGGCTGATTCTGGTCAATCTGCTCTTGATGCTGTCCAAAAGCTCAAACTACGTAATGATACGGTTGCCCTTTTCCTTGTAGATCAAAGAATGCCGAAGATGACGGGAGTAGAATTACTGGGAGAAGCAGGGCAAGTATTTCCTTTAGCTAAAAGAGTCTTACTAACAGCTTATGCCGACACCGATGCAGCTATTCGGGCAATTAATAATGCTAAGTTAGATTATTATCTTCTCAAACCTTGGGATCCACCAGAAGAAAAACTCTATCCAGTTTTGAATGATTTACTTGATGACTGGCAAGCCTCTTTTCATCCACCCTTCAAAGGTATTAGAGTTATTAGCGATCGTTGGTCGCCCCATTCTCACCAAATTCGTGATTTCTTGGCAAGAAACCAAATTCCTTATCGTTGGTTAGATATTGAACAAGAAACAGAGGCAAAAGAATTAATTGATTTAGCCAATATCGAAAATCCCTATTTTCCGCTAGTACTGCTTCCCGATGGTTCTCATTTGTCTAAACCATCTAATATCGAGCTAGCAGAGAAAATTGGTTTAAAAACTCAGGCAGAAAAACCCTTCTACGATCTAGTCATTGTTGGTGGAGGACCAGCAGGATTGGCAGCAGCAGTATATGGAGCTTCCGAAGGATTAAGAACTGTAGCGGTAGAAAGAGAAGCTCCTGGTGGACAAGCAGGAACAAGTTCTCGAATTGAAAACTATCTCGGTTTTCCTGTAGGTTTGAGTGGAGGGGATTTAGCTAGACGGGCAGTAACTCAAGCTAAACGGTTTGGAGTAGAAATTCTTACTCCCCAAGAAGCTAGACAAGTTCGTCTGGATAACAACTATCGCATTATCACCCTCAGTGATGGTACAGAAATTAGCTGTCATGCTTTAATTCTAGCTCTTGGCGTATCTTGGAGACGACTGCAAGTACCAGGAATAGATCGATTTACTGGTGCAGGAGTATATTATGGTGCTGCTCAAACCGAAGCTTTAGCTTGTAGTGGTGAAGATGTCTACGTAGTTGGAGGAGCAAATTCGGCAGGACAAGCAGCAATGTATTTTTCTCGGTATGCTCGGACAGTAAATATGTTAGTGCGAGGAGATTCCTTAACTAAGAGTATGTCTCAGTACCTCATCGATCAAATAGGAGCAACAGAAAATATTAAGGTGCAAACTCATACTAGTGTCATCGAAGCTAAAGGCACAACTAGTCTAGATACCCTGGTTTTGCAAAATTCTCTTACTGGCGAAACCAAAACAGTAGCTGCTAATTCTCTCTTTATTTTTATTGGTGCTGTTCCTCACACTGATTGGCTCGATAGTATTTTAGCCAGAGATGAGCGAGGCTTTCTCTTTACAGGTTCAGATTTACCCCGTAAAAACAATAAGCCTTTAGGTTGGTCTTTAGAGCGTGACCCCTATCTACTAGAAACTAATGTCCCAGGCATCTTTGCAGTGGGTGATGTCCGTCATGGTTCAGTTAAACGAGTTGCCTCTGGTGTAGGGGAAGGCTCTATTTGTGTTCAATTCGTCCATCGTTATCTCGCTCAAGTATAGATAGTTCGTATCTTGTCTGAGTTGAATTTAGTTAGTACAAATTAAAATACTGTCGGGGCTTTTCGCGAAAAGCCTCTACATTCAACTTAACTTAACCCGAACTGACGTTAACTTACTTGCCATTTTTCTAATCGATAAGAGCTATCCCAAAACATCCATTCAAACTGAGAGGCGCGATAGAAAGCTTGTTCCATTAATTTTATTTCGTTTAAGGAAGCTTTTTCTGCTGCTTCATTAGCTACTTCGATAACATAATTCACCGAGACTTCAAAATCTTCAGCCACATAGGTATCAATCCATTTTTGATAAGGATTAGCTTCTACACTGGCTTTTTGATAAATATGCTTACCTACCTCGGCATAAATCCAAAAACAAGGTAAAACAGCAGCTACAGCTACAGCAAAGCTATCTCGATAAGCCGTTGCTAGCAAAAAATTAGTGTAATTTAAACAGGTAGGGGTAGATTCTGCTGCCAGTGCATTTTCTGGAACAATGCCAAATTCTGTAAAAAAGCTTTCGTGTAACATCCGTTCGACAACAATAGCTTCTCTGACACTATTGGCAAATTGCAGTTGCATATCTGGTTGTGGTGCTTTAGCCGAAATAATTGCTAATACACGAGCAAATTCACCAAGATATAGGGCATCTTGAATTATGTAATGCTGAAAAACTTCTTTATTTAACGAACCTGACCCTAACTGCTGCACAAAAGGCATAGCTAAGATAGAGTGATAGATATTTTCGATACTTTTCCAGGCTCGAACAGAAAACTGCATATTTGATTAGGTTTGGTGTTGACTATAGCGGTCCTTATTTTATTGATTAATCTAATATATCAGCTACTGATATTCTTCCCTTAGTTGTTCATATTTAAGATAATGAATAAGTAGGTTATTTATTATCTTATCGGGGTGATAGCTACTTATTTTTATCCCGATCAAACCTTCTCGGACTAAACTAATATATAGCCTTTCCAATTGTTTAGCCTTCTCGATCAATTTTCTTGTTTCGATTAAAGCTTTATTGTATTTTTCTATTTGACTTGAATATACATCAGATTTTGCAACTAATATAGCTAAATCATTGATTCGATTATATTGCTCTTCTCCTCAATCTAAGATAGCGCAATGCCAGATTAACCCCAATCGCGCTAGTATGAGGGAAAGAAGATCGATCGTCTACCGTAACCAAACTTATTGATTTAATTGCCAACATCAATAGTAGTTAAACAGTGAAATCTATGGATAAACCACCTAAAAATACTAATGAAGTAGATGTTGATGCAGGAACTTTGCTTCTCTGGATATGTATTATTATTTTGCTGCCGTTGTTAATAACTGGTTTTATCTCTCATTAAC
>JBFRWE010000193.1:0-9155 GCA_051439345.1 Xenococcaceae cyanobacterium | reverse complement strand
AATCTCTTCTAAGGTATCTGTAAGTTCTTAGGGATTAACAGATGCAAATTGAACAGACAGAAGTAATAATTTCTACTCCCGACGGAGAAATGCCAGCTTTTTTAGGTATACCTCAGGGCAATAGACCTATGCCAGGAGTTCTGCTGTTAATGGAGGCTTTCGGATTAACCCAACACATCAAAGATGTCGCAGTTCGCATTGCTAAAGAGAATTATGTGGCGATCGCTCCCGATTTATACTATCGGGAGTTGCCCAATAACAAGTTTAGCTACGATGAAGTCGAGTTAGCCAAGGCGATGATGTCTAGCCTTGATTTTGATAAGACTATGGAAGAAGATATTAAAGCGACATTAGATTATCTTAAATCGCGCTCGTTTGTCGCTCCAGATAAAATCGGCGTAACGGGGTTTTGTTTTGGTGGAAGTATGACTTTTTATACTGCTACTAGATTTTCCTCTGAGATCTCCGTGGCTGCACCTTTTTACAGTGTTGTTCTAGATGAGTGGTTAGAAGCCGTCACCAATATTACCATTCCTATTTATTTATTCTTTGGCGGTGCAGATCCTTTTATTCCTAGCGATCGCCTTAAACAAATAGACTCTCGGTTCAAGGAACTTAATAAAGAATATCAGCTAAAGATTTATCCTCAAGCCGACCATGGTTTTTTCTGCCAAGAGCGTTCTTCTTACAACCAGTTAGCAGCAGAAGATTCTTGGCAAGAACTGAGCGAGTTTTTCCGCCAATATCTTCTCTTGTCTATTTAGATTTTAGAGCGATTCAAAGCAACGGTTTAAGCGGGAACATTTTCCAGAAGAAATAATTTTACTCGGCTTGAGATAGTATCTTCAAGCTCGTTTAAACTATCGTAGGACAAATATACTCTCTTGCCACCATTTATTTCTTTGTCTTGTTGCGAGATAGTCTCTAAATAGCTAAGATCATCAATCTGGTAAGAAGGTTGAACGGCTAAAGATTTTTGCTCCTCCTTAAGACCATGTTTTTGCCGTGGATCTAAAGTACTCTGTTGAGAGTTCTTTTTCATCAATCGGTTATAGGTGCGATAGGGTATATAAAGTAGTGGGTTGTATCCAGCAAAGCGAAGCATTAAAACACAAGCCCAGGAATACTTACCAGCAATAATTGCTTCGACAACTAGATTAAACTTGCTAGAATCGGTTACTTTATCTAAGGGATTCCGCCCTGCCACAGCATATCCTGCTTCGACTTTGTCACCTTGAATTTGAGAGTGTACTAGATGTTGACTCATTCGATTTCCTATAGTTATTGACTTTAATTTGATTTACATTTCTATTCCATCATGTTGTAGTTTTTTGATGGGTTCTAACCAAACGTCAAGAAGACGACGACGGCGAACAATAATATCTGCTGTAGCTGTTTGACCAGCTTTGAACTTGATTGGTTGCTGATTATCGGTGATATAGTCTCGTTCTAGTGCTACTTCTACCTGATAAACTTCTCCTAGTTGAGGATCGAGTTTAGCATCGGCAGAAAGGTAGTTTACTGCACCAGAGATCAGACCATAGTACTGATAGGGATAAGCATCTAATTTGACTTGTACTGGCATCCCTTCTTGGATAAATCCTGCTTCTTGATTGGGTAGAAATGCAGAAAGGATCAGTGGGGCTCCGTGAGGAGCAATTTCGACGATCGTTTCACCAGCTTGAACAACTTTACCAGAGTTGTCGATATTTAGGGACAAGATAGTACCATCTACTGGAGCTTTCAGAGATTTTTGTTTGAGCCTAGCTTGAGCAGCAGATAACAAATTGTGTGTATCGGCAATTTTACTCCCTATTTGGGCTAGCTCAAATTCTAGTTGCTTAATTTTCTGTTCGGCTTCTAGTTGAATTCTTTTACCTTCGGCTTGTTTTTGGAGTAACTCTGCTTCTAGTCTTTGAACTTCTCTTAAAGCGGAGGTTAATTCCCCCTGATTATGAATAATGCTAGCTTTAAGCTCTCTTATAGCTTGATTAGATTGAAATATTTGTTCCCTCGTATTAGTAATTTCTTGCAGTTGACTTTGAGTAATTTGTCTTTCTGCTTCTCGCAATGATTGTTCTGCTTGAAAGACATATTCTTTAGACACTGCTCCTTGTTCTGCTAGAGGTAGTAATCTGCTTAAACGCTGTTGATGGTAAGTTTTTTCGGTTTTTAATTGGGTTAAGCGTTCTTGTGCTAAGGTTGAGAGGGATTCTAAGCTAGCTTGCCTGGTAAGATAGGCTTTTACTTCTGACTGCTGTATAGCTAGCAGATTGGCAAAAGTAGTCGCTTTTTCTTTAGTGAGAAAAATCATCGATCGCTTGGCTGAAGCTTCAGCTCTAGTAATCTCTGCACTAGTTTTAGCTTCTAATATTAGTTTCTCTCGTAAGGCTTGTTTTTGGCTTAGTTCAGTTTGATAAGCTTGGATCATCTGTTCGAGTCGCGCAGTTTCTTGTTCTGCTAGCTCAGTATCCAATTCCACTAAGGTTTGTCCTGCTTTTACCTCTTCCCCTTCTTGGACGGCAATAGATTTGACTTTACCTAATTCAACTGGCTCAATTTTGTAAGTTTCGCCTTGGGGAATTAGCTTTCCTTGGGCTTTGCTCACCTCATCAATTGTTCCAAACCAAGCCCAAGCACCAACAGCGAGACAAAAACCCATTGCCCCTAAAGTTAGATGCTGGGGAAAGCTGGCTTGTGGTTCTTCTAACAGCTGATTTAACGTAGGAGACCAACAAGAAGTTTTAGTTGGTGGGATTCCACTATTAGTAGGAATGATAGTATCGAAGGGTTCTGAATTTTGCACCACTTTGATTTTAGTTTCTCATCTTCCGTCTTCAAAGTTATGTCGAAATTGTGAAGAAGTTGTGAGATTTAGCAGAATTAATCAAGACTTAATCTTTATATAACGATCGCCACCATTTTTCTCAGATTAAGTTCGGCTAAATTATCTATATACTTGCTAAGTTTTGAATATTAACTCGAATGATTGATATTCAATAATTAATATGTAAAAATAATGTAAAGTAATATATAAATTAGCTTTTAAAAGTTTTGGAGTTGATGTATTATACTTGGGGACGATACTTATGATCCTGGCATAATATTAGTTTTAATCGCTCACCTCTCATTTGAATCTAATTGATGGGACAGAAAAATTTAAATGACAAAACTAAAGTAAGAGCATAACTATAGAACTTTCAAGGCAATTTTATATTAATCAATTTATCGTTTGATATATTTAATTGACCAAACAATAGTGTATTGATTGAGGTACGAGTAAGGCAGTGATACCATTATTGAATTTTAAGGGAAAATGTCGAGATAAGACTGTTAAATTTAAGGCAATTAATTGATAATAAAAATGTCTCAGAATACACCATTACCATCGGTTGATCGTGGTCAGGACAAACTAGATTTTCTTATTTTTGCATTAGAAAAACAACTAAAAATAGACCCAAAAAGTAAAAAAAATCTGGTTAAGTTGAGTCAATATTTTGAAATTTTAGAATTTCAGCTGGGAGATTTATTAGAAAATGTCGCTTCTGCTTCACCCAATTTAGCTCAACAAGAGAAACTCACTCATAGTTCCCAAAAGGATTGTCAACCAACTCAGTTCTTTTTCATAATTTGCCAGGGACGAGTGCGATTATTGAGTTTTGATGCAGAAAAACAGCGAGAAGTCTCAACAGGTTTATTAACGGAAGGAAAAACTTTTGGAGGAGAACGTCTTTTCAATGAAGCATATTTACCTTATAAGGCGATCGCAGCAGAAAGTAAAGTACGAGTAGCCAGAATTCCTATAGCAAGATTACAACCCCAGTTAGCACAGTCAACACAACTCAAAGAACACTGGTTTATAGAAACCCAAAATCGCCAAGGCTTAATTTTTTTTAAAACTTTAACGGCTTTGCGTTCTCTTTCTAGCCATAGACTACAGCAATTGCTTATCTACCTTGAAGAAGGGCAAATTCCTGCGGGAACAACTCTTGCCAAGACTAACCTCGATCGCTTTTGGCTTCGTCAAGGTCAAATTCACCATCAGTCTTTAGATATCGGTTCTTCTTGCGGCTATCCCAACTCAATTCCCAACGATTGGGTAGCTCAGACTGAGCTATTGGTTTATCACTTACCTAAACAGAACTGGGAAAGTGCCTGTGAGATTGTCCCCTTTCTGGCTGATGTCGAGCAATCTGAACTATCAGAATCTCGTCATAGTTCTCCGACGGGAAAAGTTTTTGTTCCCCCTCAAACCCAGTCTAAGCTTGATTTAGCTAACAAAAACAGGACTCAATCCTCTCAATTAGCCACTACTCCTACTGAAGCTAAGCCAAGTGATTATTCTATCGACTTTCCGCAACCGACAAAGAGTCGTCCTCAGTTGTGGAGAAGCTATCCTTTTATGCAGCAACAAAGTTCTTCCGACTGTGGTGCTGCTTGCTTGGGAATGATCTCTCAATATTACGGCAAACGATTTACTATTAATTACCTACGCAATCTTGCTGGAATTGGGCGTACAGGGGTCTCCCTCAAAGGTTTAACTAAAGCAGCAGAAAATCTAGGGTATCAAGCTCGTCCCGTACGAGCCAGTCTCAATCGTCTAGCGGAACAGAACAGCCCCTGGATTGCTCATTGGCAAGGAGATCACTATATTGTTGTTTACTGGATTAAGGGAAACCAAATCTTAGTTGCTGACCCAGCTATGGGCAAGTATAAGCTCTCTCGGCAAGTATTTATAGAGGGTTGGACTGGGTATGCTTTATTACTCAATCCTACAGAGCGTCTCTATCAAACCTCCAATACAAAACGCTCTCTAGGTCAATTTTTCGGTCTGCTTTGGCCCTATCGCAATTTAGCCTGGCAAATTATCGCCCTTTCTGTATTAATTCAAATTTTTGGCCTAATTTCGCCTTTATTTACCCAGATTATTCTCGACCAAATAGTAGTCAATAAAAGCCAAACGACTCTTAATGTTTTTGTCATTGGAGCTTTAATCTTTGGTCTGTGGGGAATGGGGTTATCTGCTACTCGTAAATATTTGTTGAGTTATTTTTCTAACCGTCTCAATGTGACTATGGTCAGTGGCTTTATTAACCACGCTCTCAATCTACCTCTGAAGTTTTTTGAATCTCGACGGGTGGGAGATATTACCACAAGAGTAGGGGAAAACTCTAAGATTCAACGATTTTTGCTAGGGCAGGTTTTGCTGTCGTGGTTAAATTTTGTCACTGGTTTTGTCTATTTAGGGTTAATGCTCTATTACAATTGGCAACTTACTGTGCTAGTTTTAGGCTTAATTCCCCCCATTGTGATTTTAACTCTGGTAGCAACGCCTTTACTACGAAGGTTATCGAGAGAAAGATTTAATGCAGTAGCTAACCAAAACTCTTCTTTAGTAGAGATGATGACGGGAGTTGCCACAGTAAAAGCAGTAGCAGCAGAACAAGAAATACGCTGGCGTTGGGAAGACTTGTTAACTAACCAGATTAATGTGCGGTTTAAAGGTCAAAAACTGGCAATTAATTTAGGACTTCTTAGCGGACTAATTAACTCGATCGGAGGAACTGCTCTATTGTGGTATGGTGCAACTTTAGTCATTCAAGACCAGCTAACTATCGGTCAGTTTGTGGCATTTAATATGATGAAAGGTCATATTATTAGTCCTGTAATCGCCTTAGTCGGTCTTTGGGATGAACTTCAAGAAGTACTAATTTCTGTAGAAAGACTTAATGATGTCTTTGACACAGAACCAGAAGAAACTCCTGCCAAGCAAATGCTGGCTTTACCTCCAGTACGGGGTGATGTCAAATTGGAAAATGTTACCTTCCGCTATGACACTGAAGAAGAACGTAATGCACTTCAGAATATTTCCTTGGAAGTGCAAGCAGGGCAAACTATAGCTATTGTAGGTCGAAGTGGTTCAGGAAAGAGTACTTTAGTTAAGTTATTACAGGGTTTATATTTTCCTACTAGTGGTCAAATCTGGATCGATGGATACGACATTCAGCACATCTCTCCCCCCTCTCTACGATCGCAATTAGGGGTAGTACCTCAAGACTGTTTCTTATTTTCGGGAACTATTTTAGAAAACATTACCCTTTATCGACCCGAATTTACCCTAGAACAGGCGATCGAAGTTGCCAAACTGGCTGAGGCTCATGCCTTTATTCAAGCTATGCCTCTAGGGTATAATACCAAGGTCGGAGAGCGAGGTTCAACTCTTTCGGGAGGACAGCGACAGCGCATTGCGATCGCTCGTGCTTTGTTAGGAAAACCACGAATTCTCATTTTGGATGAAGCAACTAGTTCTCTTGATACCGAATCAGAAAAAAGATTTCAGCACAATTTAGCTCGTCTTAGCCGTGAATGTACGACTTTTATCATTGCTCACCGTCTTTCTACTATTCGTAATGCCGATCGAATCTTAGTACTCGATCGAGGTTTTATTGCCGAGCAAGGTACTCATGAAGAACTGATAGCACAACAAAATCTTTACTATCACCTCGCCAAACAACAATTAGATCTTTAGATAAAAAACTGCCAAAATGGCAGGTATCAACAAAGTAACTCTCTTATCGTAAATAGTATAGTTCCTACCTTCTACACGCAAATGTAGTATGAAATTACATATTTCCTGGAATTGGTATTGCTTGGGACGCGCGTAGAGATACTAAATCAAGGCAAATTGAAACTCGCTAAAATACTTTTGTATTATAGCTCTTAAATATATTACCAACTGACCTGCGGAAGGTGGAATAGATATTTCTAACCAGGGAAATTAGGAGACACAATCTATGGAAAGTGTACGCCAAATAGGTGAAAGAATCACCCAAAGAAGAGAAAATCCCGATCGAGAATCTCGACAAAGCCTTCGCGATTCCTTTGGAGGTACTGAAGGGGATGATCTAATTGAGGGAAGTCTGGAACGTGATGTAATCGATGGTGACGAAGGGAACGACACCATTAATGGTTTAGGTGGAGACGACTTCCTCAGAGGAGAGGAAGGAAACGATAAACTGAATGGAGGAGAAGGAAATGATGTAATGTTTGGTCGTGATGAGGATGATGACCTCGACGGAGGCAACGGTAATGATTCTCTGTTTGGAGATGACGGTATTGACCAACTGACTGGCGGTGATGGTGACGATTTTTTAAATGGAGGTAGAGATAACGATCTTCTCTTCGGTAACGATGGTAATGATAGACTATTTGCTGGTTTAGGAAACGATTTGGTGTTTGGCGGTGATGGTGATGATGAACTCAATGGCAATAGAGGCGATGACCAGTTATCAGGCGGTACAGGGGATGACTCAATAAATGGAGTTGCAGAAAATGACACCGTATTAGGGGAAGATGGCAATGATGAACTCTTGGGTGGTGGAGGTTTTGACCAACTGAGTGGGGGCAATGATGATGACTTCCTCGATGGAGGTACAGAAAGCGATACTCTTGAAGGTGGTGCTGGCAATGACACTCTTACTGGAGGTAAGGGTGGAACAGGAACTGGTGAACTAGATAACCTTATAGGTGGTAGCGGTATAGACACATTTGTCCTGGGAAATGTAGATGATGTTTTCTACATCGGAGATGGCATAGCAGATTTTGCTCTTATTCAAGACCTTGAATTTGGAGACATAGTACAGCTTAATGCAGACAATCTGGGAAGTTATGAATTTTCCCAAGATGAGAGTGGTAACGCTTTGATTTTCTATAACGATGATTTAATTGCTGCTTTCTTCGGAGTTGATGTTGAGGGTCTTTTCGCCAGAGCCAGCTTTGATTCTGCTATTTAAAGAGTAAACCTCTTGTATAAGTCCGCAAAACCTCAGTTAAATTAACAATTAGCAAGCAATAATCAACCACTAGCTTAAATTATTAATATCTTATCTATGTCATGACATTTTATGCTCCAGTTCAATGTCCTGATTGTCATAGCACGGATATAATTAAATATGGGAAATCTTCTAATGGAAAACAACGCTATCGCTGTTGTAATCCTAATTGTCTCCGCGTTACTTTTAGTGTTGATTTAGATTACCCTGGTCGCGATGTCAAAACCAAACAAAAAATAGTGGAGATGAATCTTCATGGCAGTAGTGTTCGGCAAATAGCTAGGGTATTAAAAATTAGTACTGCGACTGTTATTAAAGAATTAAAAAAAAGGTCGTAAATAATAAAGGTAGTTATTAGCTGTTAGCTATTATAGCGGTTCTCGAATTAGTGAAGTACACCTCGGTTAGGATAATATCAATTCTCAAAAGTAACAAGAGACTTAGATGGTATTAGTTCGGAGTTCGGAGTTCGGAGTTCGGAGTTTGGAGTTCGGAGTTTGGAGTTCTGAAAATTTTGTACCTCACCTATTTGAGAACTGCCATAGTCAATTCATTCACGTTTTTAAACCCTAAATAGATTACAGGGAATATTTGAGTTTTTCTGAAAAATAGTATCTTTAAGTCATGTTTTCTAGCGTGTAAAACTGCTTCTTAAAGGGAATAACCCTGTCTACAAATGGAGAAAAAGAAGAAAAGTTTTTGGACATTATCAAGCTGCAAATCCTCAATTTTCTGTAGTGAATTTATGCTATTTTTCTTGTTTTCCTCCAAGTAAAAAAATTATTCCTTACTCAATACTATTCGGATAAGTATAATTTATTCTCCCCCTGCTCCCCTTGCTTTCCCAACTCAGCAACTTTTCTTAACCGAACAGTATTGGCTCGAAACCTTAAGCTAAAAACTAAAAGCTCCAAAATATTGCCAATAAATTCAAGAATTAACCTCAAATAATAACAACAAAACTAAAACACCAATATTCATTTTTTCTATTCAATTAATCCTTAATTTAACAGTATGAATTGCTAAGAAATATTCTGCCATTTTGGCAACATACCTCTAGAGATTATTTCTAGTATCTTGGTAACGATACTTTCAGGTCGTTGCAACACAACAATCAATTTAACTATTAAAACCAAGGAGAAAATCCATGGGTAATCTTGCTTTTGACATTACTAAAAACGTTAACCTGAATAAAGTAGTTAACCTTAACATTGACAAAAATGTTGAAGTAGATGTAGATATAGACGATCTGTTGGCTACTGCTGAAGCTGATGCAGAGGCTTTTGGTGAACGCGCACTAGCTGAAACTGATGCTTATACTTA
>JBFRWE010000192.1:0-3482 GCA_051439345.1 Xenococcaceae cyanobacterium | reverse complement strand
AACTTGCGTTCAGAAACGTAACTTTGAAGTTAGTTTTCCAATCTGCCGATTCCAAAGTTAATCGGCGTTTTGCCCGACTCAACACAAAGCACGAAAATTACACTTTAGATGGCAAGTTGGTATTAGTAGTTATTAGTTGGTAGTTAGTAGTTATGCCAATCCCTATAACTTTCTCCCTATATTTCCCCTATTTCCCCAAACTTCCCCCATATTATCTAGCTTACGGGGGAGGTAAAGTAACTGTGGCTAGCCAAAATTCTTCAATTCGCCTCACAATCGTGAACAATTGACTGAGATTACGGGATTTGGTGATAAAACAGTTGGCATTAAGGTCATAACTTTGATGAACATCATCTTCGTTTTTAGAGGTAGTTAGCACAATTACAGGAATTCGCTTAAACTGCGGATTAGTTTTTATTTCTGCCAATACCTCTCTACCATCTTTTTTAGGTAGGTTTAAATCCAAGATAATCAAATCGGGACGCAAAGCATCTGTATACTCACCTTCTTGTTGTAAATAGGTCATAGCTGCTACACCATCTCTGACAGCTATCATTTGGTAGGTAAGGGAACTGTTTTTTAGTGCTTCTTGAATTAGTCGAATATCAGCTTTGTTGTCCTCTACCAAAAGAATGTTTTTTGGCTTTTCGTCCATTTCTAAGGTCACGTTCACCGCCTCCCACAGGGATCGTAAAGTAAAAAGTTGCTCCTTTACCTAATTCTGACTCTACCCAGATTTTACCTCGATGACATTCAATAATTTTTTTACAAATTGCTAAACCCATACCTGTGCCTGGATATTCATCCCTGGTATGGAGACGTTGGAAAATCACAAAAATGCGATCGCTATACTGGGGATCAATGCCAATACCATTATCTTGAACAGAAAATAGCCATTCGTCTTCTTGACGTTCTACTCGGATATCAACCTGTAGTGGTGCAGCACTGCGGAATTTAATCGCATTGACAATGAGATTTTGGAACAGTTGCATTAGCTGAGTGCTGTCTGCTCTCAATGTAGGTAGAGAATCGATAATATTAATTTGGGCATTACTAGCACTAATGCGCCTTTGTAAATTGGTTAGAGCTTTTTCTAAAGCAACTCCTGCATCAGTAACTGTAAATTCGCTTCCTTGAGTGTCTACTTTGGAGTAAACCAACACATCATCAATGAGGGTTTGCATCAAACTAACCCCATCTACTGTAAATCCAATAAATTCCTTAGCATCTTCGTCAAGATGATCGCCATAGCGCATTTCTAGCAACTGGACATAGTTGGAAACGTGATTGAGGGGTTCTTGTAAATCGTGGGAAGCAACATAGGCAAACCGTTTTAACTCAGCATTAGAACGTTCTAAATCCTGAGCCAAGAGAGCTAGTTCTTCCGCTTGACGTAGCACAATATTAACAATGGCTCGTCTCAATTCTTTAACATTATTAATTTCTACTTGCTTCCAGGGTAAAGAGGTTAAACGTACTTCTTCTTTCCACAATTCAAAAGATTTGCGGGGAGATAAACGAAGTCCTCCTTCTGATTTAATAGTTTGATAAGCATTATTAGGATCGCCCCCCCAGTTAACAGTTTGAATTACTTCTGGTCGGAACCATAAAATATAGTTGCGACGAGAGATCGCCATTGCTACCAAACCACTAGCAAAATTTTTGTAAGCATCAGCTTCGGGATAAATCTCTGCCAGGGAATCAGTATAAAATACTTCTTCGTCAATATTTTTATAAAGCCACTGCACCAAAAAATTAAGTTCTTCTTCTGTGGGGGTTTCTCCCACTAACGTCCACTTGCCATTCAGACAAACTGCTGCTCCTCCCGCAGCAACTAAATCGAGGAGGTAAGACTCATCTTTGACTAAGCCTTCGACTAAATTTTCAGATTGTGCCAGGTTATCGATAATGCTCGATCGCATTTGAGCCAGTTTCATGCGATAGTTGTAATCTTCACTTTCTTCTCGATTAGAAATCTCCGAAAAAATTACTCGCCCTAAAAATTCACAGGCTTTACGTAATTCATACGGGACATATTTAGGAGTTAAATGATGACAGGCAATAAGTCCCCAGAGTTTGCCATTTTCAATCAGTGAGATAGTTAAAGATGCGCCTACCCCCATATTGTGAAGATATTCTAGATGACAGGGATAAGGACTCCTAAGAATAGACATTGTTAAGTCTACAGGACGATCGCTTTGGGGGTGTGTAGCGGGAAACAACTCTACAGGTTCAGCATAGGCATTAGGAATCAATCTGATCCAATTGGAACTAAATAGCTTTCTGGCTGGTTTGGGAATATCAGAAGCAGGAAAATGTAAATTAAGATAGGGTTCTAGATTTTCTAATTTTTCCTCGGCAACTACCGCACCATGATCGTCTTCGTCAAACTTATATAGCATGACTCGATCGAATCCTGTTACTTTACGTACCTCTTGCACGATAATTTGGCAAAAATCTTTTAGACTGGCAGTCTCTTGTAATTGATTAATAGAAGTTCTTGCTAAGTGATAAAAACTAAGAAAAGGGATGTTCTCTTGAGATGCAGCAGGCTCTAATTCTAAAATTAAAATCCCTTCTGTATTGCGGTGAAAGACTCCATCAAAGATCGCATAATCATCTCCATCCTTTCTAACCCAGATCTTAGTCGGGTTAATAAAATCGAGGTTATCTTGATTTATTCCTCGCTGAATAATTTCAAACTGAAATGGATCGAGAAGTTCTTCCAAAGTTCGCTCGATCATGTCTTCAGGATGAATACCAAACATCGAATAGGAATTAGTCGTAACCTGAACTATTTTTAGTTCTGGCTCTTGCAGCACCAAAATAACTCCGTGCGGTTGAATCAAACTAGAAGTATGAATTGCTTGCTTTTCTAATTCATTTAAATTAGTAACATTGGCAAATTTAATACTAGTGTCTTTCACTCTCTTACTCCTATGTTTTAGGTTAGTTGTTAGTTATTCGTAGTAATTATTCTTATTTTTTCTTTTGTTTTACCTAACTTAAATCTACAAATTTACGCCGCTTATATTTTTATGCTCAAGATAGTTATTTAGAAAAATTAATTTAAGTTCATTTTTTTAAATTTTTCTGTAGGTAATTGTACTATTCACCAAAATAATAATCTTTAAATCGAATGCAGAGAAAACTTACAATAAGCTAATGATTACTATCTAAATATTCAATTCTAATATTTACTATAAAATGGTTAACTTAATCTGGATTATTATGAGAATTACAATTTGTTATGTACTTCTTAAACAATAAACACAAAAGTTTAATTTAAATCAAAAAACTATTTAGGGGGTGGGAGTACCTTTCAGGGGTATGATTTTAAGATTTGACGGTTGAGCTGACTTTTCACGGCTTCTCTGAAAGCACCATCAAATAAGGGTTTCAGCCCAAGCCGAATTCTCAATAATTTTGACCTAATGACAATGGATAACGAGAGAATTAGGCTTGGGGGATGGGCGAAACTG
>JBFRWE010000191.1:0-5058 GCA_051439345.1 Xenococcaceae cyanobacterium | reverse complement strand
AAATTTATTTTCCTAACTTAAAAACGTATTGCTATAATTTTGAGTCTATAGTTGTCTAGATTCTGGCTAACAAAATGAGCGAAATTCTCCTTGAACCGTTACAGTACAGTTTTATGCAGCGATCGCTAATTGTTGCCATCATTGTTGGAATTATTTGTGCTGTAGTTGGTAGCTATTTGATGGTTCAGAGAATGGCTTTATTGGGAGATGCTATCAGTCATTCTGTTTTACCTGGTTTAGCGATCGCTTATTTAATTGGAGCAAATATTTTTGTTGGGGCTTTCATAGCAGGAATTATTAGCACGATCTTGATTAATTTAATTCATACCCGTTCTAACATCAAAGAAGATACGGCTATGGGGATTGTTTTTTCTGCTTTCTTTGCTTTAGGAATTACTTTAATTACTGTTATTCAAAAAGACAATAAAATCGATCTTAATCACTTTTTGTTCGGCAATATTTTAGGCGTAACAGTAGCCGATGTCCGAGACACTTTAATTATTGCTGTTATTGTAATTTTGATGGTAATTTTATTTTATAAAGAACTATTATTTTTTACTTTTGATAAGGCAGGAGCGCAAGCAGTTGGTTTGCCAGTTAATCTTTTAAGTTTGGGCTTGATGATGTTAATTGGTTTGACAATTATAGCTAGCTTAAAAGCAGTAGGAGTAGTGTTGGTTTTGTCTTTATTGATTACGCCAGCAGCTACAGCTTATTTATTAGTTAAAAGATTACATCAAGTGATGTTTTTAGGGGTAGTAATTGGAATTATTTCTAGTGTTGCCGGGATGTATCTGAGCTATTTTTATAATTTACCTTCAGGCCCAGCAATTGTGTTAGTAACTTCAGGCTTATTTGCGATCGCATTTCTCTTTAGTCCCAGTCAAGGTATCTTTACTAATCCTCGTACTACTGCTTCTACTCCAGCTTTATGGAAGGAGTTAAAAAGTTTGCTTAAGTAGGGGCAAGACACTGCGTTGCGTTCGATAACTAATTTGGAGTGAGGTTGTAATTAGTAGACTCACAAAAATATTGTTCGATATCTTTTGAATAAGCTTGGACTCACCTAAGTTGCCTACTCTCTGTTGCCTATTCCCTCTTGCCTATTGCCTTGACCAGAATTGAAGAATGCAGTTTAAATGCGTCTAAGCTTACTTTCAGCAAATCCTCTTTAAACATTTAAACATTAAGTGGATTTACTTATTAGCCAAATAATCACTAATAATTTTAATAATCCTTTCCGCAGCATGACCATCACCAAAAGGATTAATTGCTGTCGCCATTGTTTGATAAATAGTTTGATTACTCAATAATTCACTAGCTGCTACAAAAATCTTTTCTGGTGCTGTGCCAATCAATTTAGCAGTTCCCGCTTCGATCGCTTCTGGTCTTTCTGTTGTTTCTCTTAGGACTAAAACAGGCTTGCCTAAACTAGGTGCTTCTTCTTGTAGTCCACCAGAGTCAGTGAGCAATAAATAGCATCTTTGAATTGCGCCAACCAAGTTAGCATAATCAAGGGGTTCAACGAGAAAAACACGATCGCGATCGCCCAAAATCTTTTTAATTGGCTCTCTTACAGTAGGATTGCGATGTAAAGGTAATAGTAATGCAGTGTCAGGAAACTTATCGAGAATGAGATTAAATCCTTGGAGAATATCTTCTAAAGGCTGACCCCAATTTTCTCGTCGATGAACTGTTGCTAGTAAAACTCGGTATTTATGCCAATCTAATCCAGATACTTCGCATTGAGGTTTATTTTTGGCCACTGTTAAGAGGGCATCAATAACTGTATTACCAGTATGATGAATTTCTCCAGTTACTCCAGAATTAGTTAAATTTTGCACTGCCAATTTAGTTGGGGCAAAATGAAATTTAGCCAACTGAGAAATAAGACGACGATTAGCCTCTTCTGGATAAGGATTAAATAAATCATTAGTTCGTAAACCAGCTTCAACGTGACCGACAGGAATTTGTTGATAAAATGCTGCTAAAGCTGCTGCAAAGGCAGTAGTCGTATCTCCTTGAACCAGAACTAAATGGGGTTTAATCTCTGTAAAAACTTGCTCTAAGCCCGATAAACTATTACAGCTAATTTCTGTTAACGTTTGTTTCGGCTTCATTATTTTTAAATCTCGATCTGCTGTTAAATCAAATAACTTCATTACCTGCTCAACCATTTCTTTGTGTTGTCCTGTTAGCACTAAATAAGTTTTAAAGGTTAATAAGCTACGAAGTTGTTGAATCACTGGAGCAAGCTTAATTGCTTCTGGACGTGTTCCTAAAGTGACACACAGAGAAAAATTAGATAAGTTCATACTGTTTTTTGATTCAACCACAAAAAAAATCAGCCTATTACTAGGCTGGTTTAACCAATACAATCTATTCTAGACCTTATCTATAACGAAAGGTCATTATCTATTTGATCTGCTATCAACCTAAGTTAAGTTCGCAAGTAAGGGGACAAGAAGCATAGACAGGATTATTTGCTGGTTCAGCTTTTCCATGCAGCCATCTTAGCCAACTAACTTCTTGCGGATGAATACCTTTAAGAGTTAAAATTGCTGCTCCCATTAAAACAATCAAAACATTCATTGCCAATAAACTACCAGTTACTAGCAAAACAGCACTTGCAGGAAATACAAATTGCAATATCAGTGTAGAAAGAATACCAAATGTTACTACTAAAACACCCACGGGAAAACCCACTACTAATAAGCAAACTGTCAGGGTAAAACTCCAAAGTAAAAAACTTTTAATAACTGCTAAAGAACTATTTTTCTGCCAACTATTTTTTTGAACTAATTGCATTTTCTTTTCCAGGTATTATTAACAACAACAACAATCGATGAAAAGGAACTTGATTTTTTTACTAGCTATCTTCGCTAGCGGTCTCGCATAGAATTAAGTATAGAAAAACTTGGAGAAGAATGATCTTTTTTAAATAAAATTTTACATTAGGCGAATACAATAGGTGCTAAATAAACCTTAATAATTCTTGATCCCTAATGATAATTAGCCGATTTTCTCTTTTCTTTATAAATATCAAGAAAAAAAATTAGTTTGACAACTTAATGTTTCTTGATAATTCAGCTGTATTTTTCTCATTTAAATAAATTGATTAGTAGGAATAAATACCTAGCATTTTACTAAGTATTTATTCCTATTTTGCTTGTGCTAAATCTAACCTTGGCTAACTGAAAGAGATATATCTTAAGCTGTTAATGTTATAAAAATAATGGCTTTGGGCATATTAAGAGGAGAGAAAAGCTAATACAAACAAACAAAATTAATAAAACTAACAATGACCAATTCGATGGGTTTACCCTTACCACCACCGCCACCACCACCATCAGTCGATTCAAGCAATAGAAACTTAACAACTAAGTCTGTTGCCAGTAATTCTCCTTCATCAAAAACTAAAGTTAAAGAAACTGCTAATCGTCCCAAGAAATCATCTGGTCAACCAACTCTTGAATACATAGTTAATAAAGCTTTTGAGTCAGGATTTTCTGATATTCATTTAGGAGTAGGTGAAGTTCCTCGTATGCGCGATCGCGGAGATATGATGGTGACAGATTATCCTAAAACCGACCACAACACTTTTATGAGTTGGTTATATGAAGTCCTCTCAGACAGGGAAATACAGAAATTTCAAAAAGAACTAGAATTTGATGGTGCAACTCAATATAAATTTGCCAGGGTAAGGATTAATGTCTTTAATACCCTTAAAGGTCATGCTCTAGTTATGCGTTTGATTCCGCTTAAAATCCTGAGCATGGATGATTTAGGATTACCCCCTGTATTTCGAGATATTTCTGATGCTCACAAGGGAATTGTGTTGGTAACAGGCCCTACTGGTTCTGGTAAGTCTACTACTATGGCAGCTATGGTAGACTACATCAATGATGAACACGCTAAACACATTATCACGATTGAAGACCCAATCGAATTTGTTCATCGCAGTCGTAGGTCTTTAATCAAACAAAGGGAAGTGGGAATTAATACTCATCAATTCGATCGTGCGCTGAAAGCAGCACTAAGGGAAGACCCAGACATAATCTTAATAGGGGAAATGCGCGATCGAGAAACAGTTAATACCGCACTGAAAGCTGCACAAACTGGTCACTTAGTTATGGGGACATTGCATACTAATAGTGCAATTAAAACCATTGAGAGAATTCTTACCCTCTATAATGCAGAAGAACAGGATGCTATGCGAGTAGCGATCGCCGAATCTTTAGTTGCAGTTATTTCTCAAGGATTGTGCCGTACTACAGACGGAAAAAGGTCTGCCTATCACGATATTTTAATTAATACAGAAACAGTTAAAGACTATATTCGACAGGGTAAATACGACGAAATTCATGCTCTCATGCAAGATGGTGAATTCGATGGCATGGTTACTACTAATCAATCTTTATTCAGATTATATGAAGAAGGTAGAATTAGCGAAGAAACAGCCATGGAACGTTCTCCTAGTGCCAATGAAATGGCAATGATGTTACGAGGAAGATATTAGACCTCTTATATAAAAAAATTCCTGGTTAGGTAAGACAGAGAAGATAAAAGGACACGGGAGACAAGGGAGATATTGTTAATTTTTTTCCCAAAAAGCAATATGGCGTTATGATACCAATCAATCAATTAGAAAAAAAATTGAACATGGTAGAAAAACGCCCTCCATTCCCTCCTTTCAATCTAGAAACCGCGATTCAAAAAGTACGGATGGCAGAAAATGCTTGGAATACCCGCGATCCAGAAAAAGTAGCTTTAGCTTATACAAAAGACAGTGTATGGCGTAACCGAGCCGAATTTTTTCAAGGTAGAACTAAGATAATTGATTTTTTGACTCGAAAATGGCAAAAAGAACTGGATTATCGACTTATTAAAGAGTTGTGGGCGTTTAATGATAACAGAATTGCGGTACGCTTTCAGTATGAATGGCACGACGATTCGGAACAATGGTATCGCGCTCATGGCAATGAATTGTGGGAGTTTGATGAACATGGTTTAATGCGTCGTCGAGAAGCAAGCATCAATGATGTGAGAATTAAGGTA